>JAQCHM010000142.1 GCA_027730885.1 Actinomycetota bacterium
GCTCTCACCCCAGGCACGCCGCTGACCGTCGACGTCACGAAGGCCGACGGCACCACATGGTCCTTCCAGGCCAACCACACCTACAGCCCCGATCAAATCGAGTGGTTCCACGCAGGGTCGGCCCTCAACGTCATCCGCCGCTCGCTCGGTTCCTGAGGTTCTGCAAGCCAGCGCCACCTCACCCCGGAACTGCAAGACGGGCAGCCCCTCTGCGGGGGTCGTCGTCTTGCAGTTCGGGGGTGGGGGGTCCGGGGCTTGCAGTTGCGTTGGTCCGAAGCGATTGGGAATGGCCGGAAAAAGCGAAACCGGCCTCCGGGGGACCGGGGCCGGTTTGCTGCGGGCGATTGGTACGAGGGGGACCGACCAAATCGCCAGGCTCGCGAATCTCTTGAGGGGAGTGAGACTCGTGGGCTTCGCTGACGATAACTATAGAAAACCCGGGAGTCATCTGCATAGACCACATCGCGGATACTTCAAATCTCTTTTGAAGATGGAGCGGCGGGATCAGCCAAAGGTGTGACGAAGGGTGCACCGTTCGTCGCGATTTGTGCGATCCTTTCTCGCGATGGACCTGCGTCAGCTCCAAGCCTTCCTCGCGGTGGTCGAACACGGCGGTTTCACGGCCGCAGCCCGGGCGACCCATACCGTCCAGTCGAACATCTCGACCCACGTCGCTCGACTCGAGCGAGAGCTCGACGTCGTACTCATCGACCGGGCGACGGGACGCACGACCCATGAGGGCGACGCCGTCCTGTCGCGGGCGCGACGAATCCAGTCCGAACTCGAGTCACTCGAGGCCGACGTTCATTCGATGCAGGGTTCGCCGCGGGGCACCGTTCGGCTGGGGGTCATCGGCACAACCGCGCGTTGGCTGGTACCCCTCCTCGTCGATCACACCGAAGCCCGCACGCCCGACATCCACCTGGTGGTCTCGGACGGAACCACCACCTCACTGGTGCTGCGCATGCTCGACGGCGAGCTCGACTTCGCCCTGGTCGGTCTACCGATCGACGAACCGGAAATTCGCACGATCGAGCTGTTCACCGAGGACCACGTCGTGATCGCTCCGACCTCGCATCCGCTCGCGTCGCTAGATCATGAGATCCAATTGCGTGAGCTGGCTGCTCATCCGCTGTTGCTCGCCGCGCCCGGAACACCATTCCGGCGCGAGATCGACGACGTCTTCGCCTCGAGCGATCTGGTGCCCCAGGCCCAGGTCGAAGTGGACGGGCTGCGCCTGCTGGCCTCGCTCGCCTTCCAAGGCTTCGGCGTCGCCATCGTTCCTGCGAGCGCGGCGCCGGGGTGGATCGGTGGCGACTGGAAGCGACTCCGCGTCGGTGGGCTACCCCGACGCAAAGCCGGCTTGGCCGTTCGCCGCCGTGGCATGCTGTCGGCTGCGGCCCAGACCACGGTCGACGCCATCACCGCTATCGTCTCCACCGAAGCGCGGGCAAGCGACGGCTTTCACCTGCCTGCGCCCGCCCCCGCCTCATGACCATTCCTCCGCTTACAAGTTTTCCCGGCGCCGCCTCGGCGACGGCCTCGACTGACGCACTCCAACGTCGCTCCCCTCGGCCGATCTTCGCCGACGCCGTGACGCCGGGTGAAGCGTTCGAGGAGCCGAGTTCACCGCCGTCGACCTTCGGAGACCTCAACGGTCTGGCCGAACAGATCGCGGTGCAAGGCCTGGCCCCGGACACGCTGCTGTTGCGTTCCCACGCAACCACTGGTGCCGTCGCGGGGGCGACCGAGCTGAACGGACGACGGGTGATGTTCGTCCGCGTCGCCGGAGGCGCCGACCGAGGCGCCCTGACACCTTCGGACGGGGCCCTGCTCGAGGTCGCATTCCGGGCGGCCCGCAAACACCGACTCCCCATTGTCGGCACACTCGCCACCAGCGGCGTCTCGGTGAACCATGGCATCGCTGCGGTCGCCGGATGGGGACAAGCCGCACGGGAGCTCGTCGCGTGCAGCGGCGTCGTCCCCATTCTCCTTGCCGCTTGCGGCCCAGTGATTTCGGGTCCTGCGCTGCTGCTCGGCATCGCCGACGTCGCCGTCTTCACCGAGGACGCCTACGCCTTCGTCTCGGGACCGCTCATGGTCGAGTCGTTCACCGGCATATCGATCTCTGCCACCGATCTCGGCGGCGCATCGGCCCACAGTCGATCGAGCGGTGTGGCCACGCTGCTGGTAGCCGATGAGGACGCCGCCATCGACGCCCTGACGGAGATCCTGGCCTTCCTACCCGACCACGTCGACGACCTCCCGACGAAAGTCGAAACGCTCGATCCCGTGGATCGGCCGACCAGTGCCGCGGCCGCGGCCATCCCCGCGCACCAGGCAGGCTCCTACGACGTGCGCACCGTCATCGCCGACCTCGCCGACGATGGCTATTTCCTCGAGCTCCGAGGCAGCTGGGCACCCAACTTGGTCACCGGTTTCTGCTCCATCGGAGGTCTTCCGGTCGGCGTGGTTGCCAACCAGACCCAGTCGTTGGCGGGGAGCATCGACATTCCTGCGAGCCAGAAGGGCGCCCGCTTCGTCAGTTTCTGCGACGCCTTCAACCTGCCGCTGCTGACACTCGTCGACACATCGGGCTTCCTTCCGGGCAAGGACCTCGAGTGGCGGGGCATGATCCGTCACGGTGCGCAACTGGCCTTCGCCTACGCCCGGGCCACGGTGCCGCGCCTCGGCCTCATCCTTCGAAAGTCCTACGGTGGCGCCTACATCGTCATGGACTCCCGCTACATGGGCAACGACGTGATGTTCGCCTGGCCGTCGGCTGAGGTCGCGGTCATGGGGGCCAAGGGCGCGATCGAGATCCTGCACCGAGGCGCCGGCCCCGACGAGCGAGCCCGCCTCGAAGCCGACTACGAAGCGACGTTCCTCACCCCCTACCCCACCGCCGAGCGGGGCTCGATCTCGGCCGTCATCGAGCCCGAGGACACCCGCAGACATCTGGCCGCGGCCCTCGACATGCTGTGGGCCAAACGTGAGCGCCTGCGCCCTCGTCGTCACGACAACATGCCGCTCTGAGCTGCTCCACCCTTCGCCCGACTCGCCTGGCTGGGTAAGATTCCCCTTCGGCCCCTGCTGAGGCTAGATTCCCTCGTGACCGCGACTCAGGCACAACGGCGTGCACGAGGTCGAGCCATCCTCCCTCTACTTCACAGGAGCCACAACGTGCCTGAGACCGTGACGATCACCGACAACCGAACGGGTCAGTCGATCGAGATTCCCATCGTCGACGGCGGCGTCGATGCGAAGGACTTCAGCAAACTGTTGCCCGGTATCTGGTTCTACGACCCCAGCTTCGGCGCCACGGCGTCCACGTCCAGCGAGATCACCGAACTCGACGGCACCAACGGCATTCTCCGGTACCGCGGCTACCCCATCGAGCAATTGGCCGAGCATTCGACATTCCTCGAGGTCGCCTACCTCCTGTTGAACGGCGAGTTGCCCAACACGACCGAGCTCGACAAGTGGGTGCACGATGTCACCTTCCACACCTACATCCACGAGAACATGCGCAAGCGCTTCATGGAGGGCTTCCACCACGACGCCCACCCGATGGGCATGCTCGTCTCGGCCATTGCCGCCCTGTCGACGTTCTACCCCGAGGCCAAGGACGTCGAGGATCCCCAGAACCGCAAGATCCAAATCAATCGCCTGATCTCCAAGGTGCCGACCCTTGCGGCCATGGCCTACCGGGCCAGCATCGGCATGCCCTTCGTCTACCCCGACAACGACTTGACCTACGCCGAGAACTTCCTGTCGATGATGTGGAAGATCGCTGAGCCCCGCTACCAGCCCGACCCCGTGCTGGCCAAGGCGCTCGACGTGCTCCTCATCCTTCACGCCGATCACGAACAGAACTGCTCGACCACGACCATGCGGGTCGTCGGATCGTCACACGCCGATCCGTTCTCGGCCGCTGCGGCCGCGACCGCTGCGCTCTATGGTCCACGTCACGGTGGCGCCAACGAGTCGGTCATCAACATGCTTCGCAACATCGGCAGCATCGAGAACGTCGAGCCGTACGTCGAAGCGGTCAAGCGGGGCGACGACCTCCTGTGGGGCTTCGGCCACCGCGTCTACAAGGCGTACGATCCCCGGGCTCGCATCGTCAAAGCCCACGCCGACAAGGTCTTCGCGGTCACCGGCAAGAACCCGCTCATCGACGTGGCCCTCAAACTCGAAGAGATCGCCCTCAACGACGACTACTTCAAGAGCCGCAATCTCTACCCGAACGTCGACTTCTACACCGGCCTCATCTATCAGGCGATGGGCTTCCCGCTCGACATCTTCACCGTGCTCTTCACCATCGGCCGCATGCCGGGCTGGCTGACGCACTGGCAGGAAGCGCTCGAGCAAGGCGCAAAGATCAGCCGCCCCCGCCAGCTCTACGTCGGCCCAGGTGAGCGCTCCTACGTGCCGCTCGATCAGCGCTAGTCGGCCGCCAACTTCGTGGACTACCTGCTGACGCCCGAACTGCTCGCCCTGGGCGAAGAGGCCCGTGAGGTCGGCAGACGAGCAGCGGCCAAGGTCGAGATGCCCGAGGACTCCTGGCTGATCGGCAACGATCGGGAGTTCTCCCAGGAACTGGCGGCTCGAGGATGGATCGGCATGACCTGGCCCGCCGAACACGGGGGGCAGGGCCGGTCCTCGCTCGAGCGCTTCATGGTGGTCGAAGGCCTCATCGCCACCGGCGCACCGATCGCCGCGTCGTGGTTCGCCGACCGACAAATCGGGCCGACGCTGTTTCAGTTCGGCACCGACGAGCAGCGCCAGCAGTGGCTCCCCGGCATTATCGCCGGTGTCGCCCAGTGGTCCATCGGTATGTCCGAACCGGATGCCGGTAGCGATGTGGCCTCGATCCGCACTCGCGCGGTCCGAGACGGTGATCGCTGGGTGGTCAACGGGCAGAAGATCTGGACCAGCGGAGCGGCCGATGCGGACTGGATCTACCTCATCGCCCGCACCGACCCCGACGCGCCACCGCACCAGGGCCTGTCGGAGTTCGTAGTGGCCATGGACTCCCCCGGCATCACGGTCAAGCCCATCACCGACGCCACTGGCAACCATCACTTCTGCGAGGTCTTCTTCGAGGACGTCGAGGTGCCGGCCACCAATCTCATCGGCGAGCTGAACGGCAGCTTCCGCCAGGTGATGCGCCAAATGGAACACGAGCGGGGCGGCATCGACCGGCTCGTGTCCAACCGGGCGCTGTATGACCTGGTGCGCACCGACCCGATGACCGGCGCCTCTCGACCCGTCACCGATCCGCTGCTCCGTCAGCGTTACGCGAAGGCCGAGACGATGTATCGCGTGGCCCGCACCATGGTTCTCCGCGAGGTCGTCGGGCAGGCCCCCCCAGGATGGTCGGCCATCACGAAGACCCTGGCCACCGAATTCGAGGTCGAGGTGGCCAACCTCTGCGGCGCCACCATCGGGGCCGACGCCATGCTGTGGAATCGGGTCAGCCGCAACATCATGTACGCACCGGCCTACACCCTCATGGGCGGCACCACCCAGGTGCTTCGCAACATCATCGGCGAACGGGTCTTGGGACTCCCCCGGGAGCCTCGCGGCGCATAGCGATCACGATGCGCGAGGTCGTCGCGGCCTACAGGTGGCGTACCTCAGCCAGCGGGTCACGTTCGAATCTGCGGACCTCGACCACGGCGTCCACAGCCACCGCGCCATCGTCGGAGACCAGGACCGGGTTGAGTTCGACGCGAGCGAGTGAGGGAAACGCGCCGACGGCCGCCGCGACGCGTGCCACCAGTTCTTCCAGCGAGTCGGCTCCGTTCCGGTCAAGCTGCTCGATGTCGGACAGCTCATCGACCAGGCGGCCGACGTCGGTGTCAGTGGCCGGAAGAAGCAGAACACGCCGGAACGGCACCGCCCCTGCACCGTCGCTGCGGACGGTCAGCGTGAGCCTGGCGCCGCGGGTGGCGTCCTGGCGAGCCTCGATGGCCAGATGCCGACCCGTCGGCATCATTCGCTGCACGAGCGCCGGAACGAAACCCGGGACGACGTCGACCATCCGGTCGAACGCGGCGACCAGCTGCTGGGCGTCGCGCACATCGAGCGCAACGCCACCGGCCTCACCGGCGAATCGATGGGAGGGATCACCCGCTTTCAGCACAACGGGGTAGCCCAGCGCCTCGGCCGCCTCGACCGCCTCGACCGAGGTGTGGGCGCTGCGAGTAGGGGCGAAGGCAACCCCGCACGACCGCAGAAGCTCGACGAGTTCCAACGGCGAGAGTGTGTGGTGCTCCGGAGCGGGAACCGCGGTGAGCGCCTCGAGCGCGCTTGCCACCTGGTCGAGCCCGGGAACCTCCAGGCCGGCACCCCGCGGGCGGGCGCGCCACAGACCGTACTCGACCCAGCGACCCAGCGCGGCGGCCGCCTGCTCCGGGAAGTCGAACAGCGGCAAGCGAGCCACCTCGCTGAGCGCGACACCGGTGAGGCCAACGGCCACCATTGGCTTGGCAACCGCATCATCGATCCGGTCGAGCAGACTCGCCAACGTCGAGGAGGACAGGCCGGGCACGGGCACCAAGGCCACCATGACCACGTCGACGTCGGCACTCACGGCCGCGGTGACTACCGCTCGCTCGTAATCGGGTTGGGCCGAGCCCCCAGGACCGACCAGACGCTCGGCATCACCGACGCGGGCCCACTCGGCGTCAGCGGCAACATCGGGCACCACGACCTCGAGGCCCGCACGCCGACAGGCGGCGACGCAAAGCCGAGCCACCGACGAGGCGTTGGAGACGATCACGACTCGACCGCCGGTCGGTACCGGCTGGGTCGCGGCGATACGGGCTTGGGCCGCCAGCTCCCCGACCTCGGAGACGACGACCACACCCGACTGGCGAACCAGATCGCCTCGATCGCCCTCGATGGGTGCGACCGCGACGACAGGCTTGGTCATCGAGACCGAGCGAGCGATGCGTGTGAACTTCTGGAAGTTGCCGAAGTTCTCGAGGTAGAGCGCGATGACCGTCGTGCGAGGATCGGCCGCCCAGTACTGAAGCAGGTCGTTGACCGAGACGTCAGCCCGATTGCCGAGCGCAGCGAACGAGCTGATGCCGGTGCCCGCTCGTTGGAAGGCAGTCAGAAGGGCCGCTCCGAGCGGACCGGCCTGCGACAGCAGCCCGACCTCACCGGCAGGCACGGGCACCGGCATGAAAAGCGCGCGGAGTCTGATGGCCGGATCGGTATTGACGACGCCGAAAGCGTTGGGCCCGACGATACGCAGGCCGTTGCGCCTGACCAGATCGACCAACGCCTCCTGAGCGTCGTCTCCCTCGGGTCCCAGGTCACTGAACCCCCCGGAGATGACGAGGAGCCCCGCGACACCGAGTTCGATGCAGGCCCGGGTCGTCTCGAGTACGTCGGCCGCGGGGACGCAGACGACAGCGAGATCCACCGGGGCGACGAGGTCGGTGACGCTTCGGACGGGCACGAGCCCGGCCACCGAGACTGCGTTGGTGCTGACCACCTGGACCGTCCCGCCGAACCCGGCGGCCACCAACGAACCGGCCAGACGGTGTCCGACGCTGTCGGGGTGTCGACCGGCGCCGATCACAGCCACCGATGTCGGTTCGAGGAGCCGAGCCACCGACCGGGCCTGGGCGGCACGTTCCCGAGCATCGATCGCGGCCGATGCCTCAGCGGTCACGCGGATGCCGAGCGCAACCTTGATGACCCCTTGCTCGTAGCCCGTCCGCACGTCGAAACCGGCCCGGCGGAACACGCGCAGCATGCCGTAGTTCTCGGGGAGGACTAGCGCGTCGAACCCATAGATCCCTTGATGACGGCCGGCCGCGGCCAGGTACTCGAGCAGCAACGTGCCCAGGCCACGACCCTGGAACTCGTCATCGACGAAGAACGACACCTCGGCGTCGAGCTCGCCGGCCTCGAGCG
>JAQCHM010000143.1 GCA_027730885.1 Actinomycetota bacterium
GGGACATGCAGCCAGGTACACGGTGGGATCGGACATGGCGACAGCGTACGTCGGGCCCGTCGACGTTCCGGTACTGTCGCAACTGTGACGCCCGACCCCGAGTCCAGCCCGACCCCCAAGTCCTATCCTCAGACCTTCTTCGAGCCGCCCCCCGGAGCGTGCCAGATCATCCTGGTCCGTCACGGACAGTCGGCCCCGTACGTCGACGGCCAACCGTTCCCGTTGGTCGACGGACAGGGCGACCCGCCACTCTCGCCGCTCGGGGTCTACCAGGCCCAGCGGGTGTGTGCCCGGCTTCGGCACGAGCCCCTGACGGCGTTGTACGTCACCAGCCTCCAGCGAACGCATCAGACGGCGGCACCTCTCGCAAACGTTCTGGGCCTGACCCCACGCGTCGAGCCCAACCTACGGGAGATCCACCTTGGTGAAGGCGAAGGCGGACGCTTTCGCCAGATGGCGGCCGAGGGCCATCCGGCCGTCCTTGCCATGCGGGCAGACCGCGAGTGGGGCCGGGTGCCGGGGGCCGAGACGAACGATCAGCTGACCGACCGCACCGTCGCCGCGGTCAGGAGAATCGCGGCGGCGCACCCCGACGAGGTCGTCGCGGCTTTCGGCCACGGAGGAACCATTGGCGCGCTCGTTGCCTTCGCCGCCGGAGTCAACCCGTTCATCTTCAACGGCACTCGAAACGGTGCCATCGCTCATCTCGTGGTGGCGGGAGACGACTGGGTCATCCGTTCGTTCAACGACGCCGCCCATGTCGGGCCGCTGACAGCCGACGCGGAACCCCCGACGTGAGACCAGGCGGGGCCGCCGCCGGACCCATGACAAGTCCGGGCTCACTGGGTGTATCCCCTTGTACGTTGTTGATTTCACGTAGGGTAAGGTTGCATTCACTGATGGTAGTGGTACGGCGTGGTTCGGGACGGTGGCGGAAAGAGAAAGGTGATGTCGGAGCGACTGTGGCGTAGGAGATGGTCGACCGCGGCCGCGGCGCTCCTCGGCGCGTCCGGCCTGCTGGTCGTGCTGGACGGTCTCACTCGCTCCGTCGCGCCACCGCGCTTGCTCACGGTCCTCGGCCTGATCCTGTTTGCTGGCGCCGTGACCAACTGGTTCATTCCCTGGGATCGGATTCGGCCCAGCTTCCGACTCCTTCCCGCGCTGGTCGTGCTCGGGGCCCTCGTGCTTGCCATCTTCGGGGCCGACATCGCCCGCTCCCCCGGCGCCCCCGTCGGACTGGCCATGTTCGCGGCGCTCGTGATGACGTACGTGGGCTTCGTCTCGAATCCCGGCATGCCCCTGGCCCTCAGCCCGGTCCTGCTGCTGGCGCTGCTGCTCGCCTACTGGCGGGAGCCCGAGCGTCTCGGGCTGGCGTTGCCCTTGGTCGCAGTGCCGGCGTCGGCCCTTCTGGCCGAACTCGTGAGTCTCCTCAACGATCGCACCGACGAAGCAAGCCTCCTCAACCGGCGGCGGGCCGAGCGCTTCGCCCGGCTCGAACACGTGCTGCGCCGATTCAGCCGGCCCAGCAGCATCGAGGCAGCTGCCCGCCAGGTCGCCGGTGCGGCTCGGGAGATCTTCGAGGTCGACCGCACGACCGTCGTGCTCCGCGATCGCGACGATCGACTGATCCCGGTGACCGATGGTCCCCCGTCGCCCCACGACCCCACGAGCGACGTCGCGCGATTGGTCGCAGAGGCCATCCAGGGCGACCAACCCACATTCGTGCCAACCCGCGACGGCGCGACGATGCTCGTGCTCCCGCTCCCGGCGCGAGATGCGCCTGCGGGTGCGGTGCTCGCCTACCCGATCACCGTCGACGATCCTGCCTACACCCTTGATCTGGCTCGGTTGTTCGGGGTGCAGATCGGTATCGCCATCGAGCACCTGTACCTCATCCACGAGCTCACCCAGGCGACGCGCGTCGACGAGCTGACCGGCATCGGCAACCGGCGCCACGCCGACGCGCTCCTGGCGTCCCTCGTGCCCGGCGATGCCTTGGTGCTCATCGACCTCGACGGCTTCAAGACGATCAACGACACCTTCGGACATCCCGCAGGCGATCAATTGCTCCAGACCCTCAGCGCCCACCTCCGGGCCTGCCTCCGCGACTCCGACACCTCGGCCCGCCTCGGTGGGGACGAGTTCTTGATCGTGGCCCGACGAGCCCACGCCGATCCGCTCGCGGTGGCCCGCCGTATTCTGGACGGCTGGGACTACCAGCGTCACCGATCGTCGGGGCCGACCCCGACCCTCAGTGCTGGGGTCGCGCTGCACGAAGCCTTGCGGACCAGCGCCGACACCTTCGACCGGGCCGACCAGGCCCTCTACGAAGCAAAGCGGCGGGGCAAGAACCAGGCGCAGCTCTGGGACCCCGCGATAGGACGCCGAGCTACCGAGAACCGGACCTGACTGCGCCCTAGGCTGACCGGCCTCGGTACTCTCGGGTCGTCGCCCGCTCGGCCGCTCGGTCCGGACGAAGCTCGACGATCGCCGCGTCGATCTCGGTCTTGACCCCGGCCATAGGCAGAATGTTGAGCACACCTTGACCGTGGCGTAGGAGATCGATGAGCTCATCGCCGCTTCGCACGACGACCGACCGACTGCCGTTGATCACCAGGTTCGCAGTGGTGACGTCCTCACCCAGCCGGTCACGGAGGTACTCGAAGGCCTCGCGCACCGACTCCAACCGGATGCCCGCGTCGAGGAGCGTCTTGATGACCTTGAGCCGCAGCAGATCCTGATAGGAGTACAACCGTCGGCTGCCCGACCCGGCCGCGTCGGTCACCGAGGGACGAACCAGGTCGGTCCGAGCCCAGTAGTCGAGCTGCCGATAGGTGATCCCGACGATCTCCGCCGTTCGCTTCCCCGAGAAACTGTCTTCGATACTCACGTTGTCCCGTTTTCGTTTTTCAAGCTGTGTTGTGGCGGTGCTGTGTTGTGGCGGTGCTGTGTTGTGGGGACGGTTACCCGATTGAAATTACAGGTGTGCAACCACCAAGAGTAACCATACGACGACCGAACGGGATCGTCAACGCTGACATTCGAACGATCGGCGTCGACGTCGGACCGCTCATTCGGCTCTGCCGCCTTGGCAGACTGCTGGATGCCCATGTCACCGTCGACCGGCCGCCCCCCGTCCGATGCCAAGCAGGCAGCCAAGCTGGCCGAGCGAATTCCGGGCTGGCGGGTAGTGGACGTGACCGACGCCGGCCGCGGGCGGGGGGTGTTCAGCACGGTCTGGCGGGTCCGGGTGGAGACCCCGACCGGGCCCTCGTCGGTCGTCGTCAAGCTGCCGATCGACGGACCCAACGGCGAAGCTGCCTGCGCATCGGGCGCCTACGCACGCGAAGCCTGGGCCTACGAGACGCTGCTACGCCCTGACCTTCCTCCCGCTGCGCCTTTCTGCCATCTCGTCGATCGGTCCGACCAGCGCGGGCCGGCGTTCGTTCTCGAGGACCTCGGCTCGATGCGGATGCCCGACCAGAGCGAGGGTCTGCAGTTGGCCGATGCGCTCGGCGTCGTCACCTCGCTCGGCCGGCTCCACGACCGCTTCGGTTCATCCGACCTGGACGACCTCCCGGTGCGCCGCGCCGCACCGACCGCCTTCGCGGAGCCGGTCCTTCGTTCCGGGGTCGAAGCGCTCGGTCACCGGGACGTCAGGGACCTCGTACCAGTGTTCTCCCGAATGGTCGACCGACGGGACGCGTTGGTTGCGGCGTTCACCGACGCGCCGTCCCCGACGTTGTGCCACGGCGACCCTCGCGCCGACAACGTCGCCGTCGACGACCACACACGGGTGCTGTTGTTCGACTGGCAACAGCTGGCCATACAACTCGGCGAAGCCGATGTTGCGTGGCTCTGTGGCACCAGCCTCGCGGTTGACGATCGGCGCCGGGACGAGGTTGCGATCGTCGACGCGTATGCCGACCACCGGGGTCTCGACCGCGCGGTGACCTTCGACCGTTACCGACTGGGTTTCGTCCTACCTGGGCTCGCGGTGCTGCTCCTGGCGCAACGCGCCACCAAGGATCGGGCGACCGAAGCGATGGTGATCAACAGCATCCGCCGTATCGGGACCGCGCTCACCGATCTCGACGTACCGGCGCTCCAGCCGTAGCCGATCGATCGGGGCGTCAGGACTTGAAATCGTCCGGGTTTGCCTTGTCGAGGAACCGACGAAGCTCTTCAACCATTGCCTCTTCCTCGACCTCGTCCTCTACCGGTTCCTCCTCGATACCGGCCTCCTCGATGAGTGCCTCTTCGGCGAAGATCGGCGCTTGGGCCCGCACCGCGATCGCAACCGCGTCGGACGGGCGGGCCGAGAAGACCTTGGTTTCGCCTGCCGCGTTCTTGATCGAGAGCTCGGCGTAGAAGGTGCCCTGTCGCAATTCGGTGACGACGACCTGGGCAACGGTGCAGCCGAGACCGTCGATCAGTGTGGTGAGGAGGTCGTGCGTCATCGGACGCGCGGTCGGGGTACCCGACAACGCCAGATCGATGGCGTGGGCTTCGGGCCCGCCGATGTAGATGGGGACGGTTCTGCGCTGACCAGATGTCTCCCGCAGTAACAGAATCGGTGCGTTGGTGGGCATCTGGACCCGTACCCCGACCAGCTCCATTTCGACTGTCATGGCCCCACGCTAGTGGTCCGTGTCCGACGACGCGCAACGGAGGAGAACCCGGTGCCTGCCGGATCTCAGATCAGAACAACCGATCGGGAAACTGCTCGGCGATCACCGTCTCGACCAATGCGGCGTGCAACGCGCTAGAGGCGGCCGCCAGTGACTCGAGCTGAGCGAATACCTCACGGCGTGCCTGTGGATCTCGGCGGCGGAGTCCTGGCTCAACGACCTGCCCGATGAGCCCGACTTCGCGCTCGGCCGCAAGCCGATAGGTGCGAAGATGCCGGGGGTCGAGCCCGTTGGAACCGAAGGTCGCTGCCAGTTTGGCGATGACGACCGCGCGCGGATCGAACAGGAGCGATCCTCCGACCTTCTGTCCCTCGATCAGACGGAAACGCTCGAGGTCGTGCAGGAAGGCGCGGTCGCAGCCGCTCAAGGTGGCGAGCTCCTCGAGCGTGACGGGGACGTCGGGGACGATCGGATCAAACTCGGACACAGCCTGCTCCAGTTCGGAACGCTCGGCTACGGCGAACGGTTCGGGGTCGGGGTCTTGCTCGGAACGACTGGCCAAGTCGAGGGTGGCCGTCCTGACCGGCTGATCGATCAGTGCAGCCGCAACGTCCGACGCGAGCTCATCCCACAGAGCGGCGACGTCGCGGGTCTTCATCGCCTCGTCGTCCGCCGACTGGACGGCCGTCGCAGTTGCACCATCGGTGGGATCGACCAGCGGGGTCGCAAGGAAAGCCTCGAGCGCACTCGGTTCGGACTGGCCGGGTTCGGACTGGCCGGGGTCATCAAGCGGCTCGCCCGAGAGCAGGCGGCTGCGGATGACCTTCAGCGGCAAATAGTTGTCCCGCTGCTGGGTGAGGATCCAGCGGATGCGGTCGAAGTCGGCACCGTAGAACCGGCGGTAGCCCGATGGGGTTCGTTCGGGATTGATGAGGCCCTGGCTCTCGAGGAAACGGATCTTGGAGATCGTCACCTCCGGAAAATCCTCCTGGAGCACGGTGAGCACTTCACCGATCGACAAATGCTCGCCGGGACCGATGCCCTCGCGTGCTGCACCGTAGCTCATGCGTCTTCTCCGAGAGCGAGAAAGACCAGCTTGAACTTGCCGATCTGAAGTTCGTCCCCGTCGGCCAGCACGGCCCGTTCGACCAACACCTGGTTCACGTAGGTACCATTGAGGCTGCCGGCGTCGGTCACCTCGAAGGAACCGCTCACCCGAACGACCTCGGCGTGGCGACGGGACACGGTGATGTCATCGAGGAAGATGTCGGAGTCGGGGTGGCGGCCGATCGTGATCAGATCGGCATCGAGAGCGATGCGGCTGCCCCGCTTTGGTCCCTGCCGGACTACCAAAACCGCAGCCGTGGCGACGGGCGACGCCGGCGAGATCGACGGGGTGTCGAGTGTCGGGTCCGAGGCGGCGTCGATGGACGCGGTGCTGGCTTCGCCGATGTGTCGAACGAGCTGACGCCCGCACGACATGCAGAAGTTCGCTCCGAGCGGGTTCTCGTACCCGCAGTGGCGGCAGTGCGAGTCCAAGGTTCAGCCTTCGGTCAGTTCCCGGTATGCCGCGGCGCTGATGAGGTGATCGAGCGTTGCGTCGGCGGCCAGTTCGATGAGCGTGATCCACCCGTCACCGTAGGGATCCTCGTTGACCCGTTCTGGCGCATCGACGAGGTCGGTGTTGATCTCGACCACGGTGCCGGCGACGGGGGCGTAGACGTCGGAGACCGACTTGGTCGACTCGACTTCGGACATCGGGCCACCGGGTGTCACGACTGCACCGACCTCGGGGAGCTCCACGTAGACGACGTCCCCGAGCGCATCCTGCGCGTAGTCGGTGATACCCACTCGGACGCGTCCGTCGTTCTCGAGGCGGACCCATTCGTGATCGGCCGAGTAACGAAGATCCTCAGGCGTGTTCATCTGCAAGACGGTATCCGACGCCGGGCGACGTTTGCCGGATTCCTTCCCGCGGTCGGTCATCGAAGGACAGGGTCGGCGAGGCCGCGCCGCGCCGCGGGCCAATACTGGAATACGAGGGAATACCAGCTGTAGGCGATCCCGGGCGCCGCGAAGATCCAGGCCAGCCAACGCAGGGTCGGCGCATAGGAAAGCGTGCTGTGAGCACCCAGGAACATGGGGAAGGCGAACATGAGGAGGAACGCTCCCGTCTTGCCCTCCTTGGTGACGTCGAACCGCGGGACCCCACGTGCGCCGAGGTAGACGGCGGCTGCCGCGACCAGGCCTTCGCGGACCAGGGCGGCGACACCGAACCACAAGGGGGCCGATCCGTCCGCGAGGATCAAGGGAATGGCCACCAGGAACATCAGCCGGTCAACCGTCGGATCGAACAGCTTGCCGAACTCGCTCACCTGGTCGAATCGACGAGCCACCCAACCATCGACCCAATCCGTGGCCCCCAGGGCCCCCAGCAGCCAGGCGGCCGCCGCCCGGTGTTCTCGCTGCACGAGGAGCCAGACGAAGACCGGAATGCAGGCGAGGCGAACGAGCGTGATGAGATTGGGCCACGTACCGAGGTCTCGACGGTCGATGGTCACGCCCACCCGGCGATGCTAACCGAGCAGCCCACACCAACCATGACGCTCAGGGTCGGTAGTACAGGAAGACCCCGAGCGCGGGGTCCTCGTAGCGCAGTTCATACCCCTGTTGGACCATGGCCTCGGTGAAGCTTCGGCGCTGATCGGCACGGTCCTCCTCGGCAAGCATCGGGAGATGGCGTTCGTCCACGAGCACGGCCCGGACCCGGAACACGGCGAACGCGACCTGAGGCTGCTCGTTGGGATTCAACTCGTGAACCCACGGGCGAGCGGCGATCGCGGCGAGCCCCGATCGCGAAGCCCGAACCGCGTCGTCGGGCTCGATGTGCGTCAGCGCGGCGCGGACGGCGACGTCGGTCGGGTCCGCGGCCGACCAGCGCCAGGGCTGTTCATGCGGCGAGATGGGCGAAACGTCGACGAAGGCCAACAGCGCAGCCACGACGACCGTGGCCTGGAGCCGACCGTCGACGAACACCCGGTCGACGCCCTGGGTCCCCAGTCGGCGAAGCGCGAAGACGCCGGCGATGAAGACGAACGCCAACAGCATCGAGGGTCGCTCGGCGAACGGGGTGTCGCCCAGGTCGCTGATCAGGTACACCGCGCCAAGCGGCAGCGCGGGCAACAGGTGCCTGGGCGAAAGCAACGGCAGGAAGATCAGAGGGGCAAGGAGACTGACGAGGAGGCTCATGTTCGGCCGGGCAGCCAAGTCCTCGAGGAACTGCACCGGGTTACCGAGAGCGGTGA
>JAQCHM010000144.1 GCA_027730885.1 Actinomycetota bacterium
ACAACAAGTCCGGCCTGCTCGACCAGATCCGCGCGTCCAGCGTCACGCTCGAGGATGCCGGAGCGCAGACCTTGGCCTTTTTGGCCGACCACATCGAGCCGTCCTCTGTGCCCCTGTGCGGCAATTCCATTGGTATGGACCGTCGCTTCCTAGCCGAGTACCTACCCGACATCGAGAACTTTCTGCACTACCGCAGCGTCGACGTGTCAACGATCAAGGAACTGGCCCGCCGTTGGCATCCGCCGGTCATCGACGCTGCGCCCCGCAAGGCCGTCGCCCACCGGGCCCTTGATGACATCAAGGAGAGCGTCGCCGAACTCGGTTACTACCGCCGGCACGTGTTCCTGCCAAGCGCCTCTTGACTCTGTCGTTGATCAAGCACTGTCGTTGAGCAGGCACCGTCGTTGATCAGGTGCGGTACCAGCCGGGGTCGACCAGCTCGACCCGAGCCGACGCCGCCACGTCGTCGCCCTCGCCGGTGAGCCACCAGAGGTGGTCGGATTCGGGCGAACGAAGCCGGGCGATGCGGACCGACGCCCCTGCACCGATGCCGTCCCGGTACTCGATGGTGAATCGGGATGGCACCGACCGCCGTTCCGCCCGATCGGGCAGCAGCTCTTCGACCGTGGCCCAGTAGGCCGCATTGTTGACGTGGTTGAAGAGATCGAAGTCGGCGCGGCGCAGTGGCCACGCGACCTGCTCGGCGTCGGCAGCAGACGGACCGTGGGTCAGCCGGGCCTGAACCTTGCGTCCCTGCGCAGCCGGCCCGTAGAGCTCGAGGAAGCGATCTACGAGCACCCGCGGTCGACCGGACACGGCATCGATGTAAATCCACAGCGTCGACACCTCGTACCGGGCCCGACGGTCGCCCCGAATGCTGAGACGACGTTCCGCCCAGCGGTTGCCCAGCCCGCTGCAGAAGGTCACGATCTCGAGGTTCTCTCCGAAGATCGCCGGGCGGACGACGTCGACGACGGTCCGGCGCACCACCCACGCCATCGCATCGGGCAGCTCGGCGTCCCCGGTGTCGTCGTTGGAGACATCTTGGGTGTAGCGGGTCAGGGCATCGAGTCGAAGGGAGCCATCGGGCCGCACATCGCCCAACCGAACCCGACGGTGACCGGTGAAGAGACGTCCGACGTCGGGGCGAGGGGGGAGAGCAGCTGATGACAATTCGGTCACGGAACAAACCGTATGCCGTTAATTCGGTTGACAACCCCGGCGGAACGTAGTTCCCTCACCAGACTGCCACGAACAGGAGAGGAGGCACACCCATGATCGACCAGGCCCACATGCGGCAGTGCCACCCATCCGCAGTCGTCGCTGCGTCTTCCTGGCGTCTCTCGCCCTTGACCCGCACCGCCTTGACCCGCACCGCCGCGGCCTCCACTGCCGCCGCCCGTGTATTCGTCGAAGGCGACCTCGAAGCCGGCACCACGGGCTTCGACCGCGACAACACCAAGCGTCACAACCCGTGCCCCGCACACTCCCACCGAGCTCGACCGACCTGACAGAACCACAGGTCGAAGTCACCGAAGCCGCTGGGAGCACAAGCTCTCAGCGGCTTCTTCGCTTTTCCGGGCAAGCCGCCCCCAACTTCGAACCGGTCCCGAACCAGGACACACCATGACATTCACTGCCGTAGACACCGACGTGATCCCGCCGGACATAGCCACCGAGCTGTGCCGTTCACTCCCGGGCGCGACCAACCTCTTCTTCTCCGAGGACCTCGGAAAAATTGTCGAGGCCAAGCGAATCTGCGCGGCCTGCCCGGCCATCATCTCCTGTCTCGAAGGGGCAATGCAGCGGGGCGAGCCGTGCGGGGTGTGGGGTGGCCAGCTCTTCGATCGAGGGCACATCATCCACATGAAACGGCGCCGTGGTCGCCCCTCGAAGCACCCTCGGCCCGAGGATCAGGTACCGGATCTCCCGATGCCCGATCACTTGCTTGCCTACCTCGGCACCCGGCAGCGGGACCGCCAGCTGCTCGCCGGGTGAACGGGCGGTGGGCGAGCCCGAGCCACCGCTGGGTCGACCCAGGAATGGAGTGGGATGCGGTTAGGTTTCTAGACGCATGACTCCCGTGACCGACCCTGGCCAGGAGCCCGGCGTGACCCAAGAGTTCACGTCGGGCTCCAACTGTCGTTCGATGCTCGCGCTCGCTCTCGCCGCCGTCGTCATCGTCGGGGTGGTCATCGCCAATCCGTTCGCAGGCAAGGACGAGGCACCTAAAGGCCTGCTGGGATTCCCCGTCACTACGGCCGACGGGTCCGATGCCATTCTGGCCGACTTCACCGGCTCGCCGTTGGTCGTCAACTACTTCGCCGCCTGGTGCCCACCGTGCCGGGCGGAACTCCCGACCTTCAGCCAGGTCAGCTCAGAGGTCGCCGACGATGGCGTCCAGTTCCTCGGGATCAGCCGGGACATCGACGAGACCACCTGGAAGAGCCTCATCGCCGAGACCGGCGTGTCCTTCCCGACCGTGTTCGAAGGATCGGGCGAGGGGTCGTTCGAAGCGGTCGGGGCCACCGGGATGCCCACCACGCTCTTCCTGCGGTCCGACGGGACGGTTGCCGACGTGTTCAGTGGACTGCTTCCCGAGTCGACCCTCCGAGAGAAGGTGGCCGCGCTGATCGCGGAGGATCAGGGCGGCGACTGATGGGTGAGTTGTTCGACGCAAGGGCCTTCGCCCTGGGCATGGTCGCCCTCATCAATCCCTGTGGTTTCGCGCTCCTCCCTGCCTATCTGGGCTTCTTCCTCGGGTTGGAGGAGGCCGGCGACGAACGCCGGATCGTCGCGCTGAACCGCGCCCAGCTCGTCGGGCTGTCGATGTCTGCCGGATTCCTTGCCGTTTTCGGAACCCTGGGTTTCGTGTTCGCCGGACTCGGCACCACCATTCAGCGCAACCCGTGGATCAGCACAGTCATCGGTGCCGCCCTCGTCCAGCTGGGCATCGCCATGCTGTTCGGATTCCAACCCATCGTGAAGATTCCCAAGCTGGAGAAGGGCACCGGGAGTCGCTCGATCGCCAGCATGTTCCTGTTCGGGGTCTCGTACGCAGTTGCGTCGCTCTCGTGCACGATTGCCCTGTTCCTCAGCGCGGTGGGCACGTCGTCGTCGGGAGCGTCCTACGCCAGCAGGTTCGGAGGCCTGCTCTCCTACGGCCTCGGGATGGGCCTCCTCGCCACGGCACTCACCCTGGCGGTCGCGTTCGGCAAGCGGGGCCTGGTTACCCGGTTTCGTCAGCTGCTCCCGCGGATCAACTTCATCTCGGCCGTCATCCTCGTCGTGGTCGGCATCTATGTGGCCCTCTACGGCATCTGGTCGACGCAGGTCTTGAACGACCCCACGACGATCACACCGTGGATCAACGCCATCGTGACCCGAGCGGAATCCAGCCAGACGGCGCTGGCGTCGTGGATCGATGCCCGCACTACTCTGCTCGGATGGATGTTCCTGATCCTCAACCTCGGGCTGGCCGGAGCCGGCCTCGTGATCCGGCGACCATCGGCCGCTCCTGCCCGGTGAGTGCCAGACCAACTCGCCACGGCTCCGTGGCGCTGGACCGACCGCGATGACCGAACCGGCGGTCGGATTCGGCGAGCTCCTGGCCCAGCCGGGTGTCGTCGAAGTCCTCGACCTACGGAGCACCTTCGGGTTCTGTGCTTTCCACGGGGGCAACCTCGAACGTTTCACCGATCAGATCGCTTCCGAAGCCGCTGCTCGGGCTGGAGCGTCCTTCTACGGCGTCCTCCAGCCCGCACCCATGCGTCAACACGTCCCGTCCAAGTTCGTGTCCCCGGCCGAGTCGCCCGACCTCCGCGCCTTCCTCGACCACTGTGACGTGGTCGTCGCCATCCACGGATACGGGCTCCAGAAGCGATGGACCGACGTGCTCATCGGCGGCACCAATCGGCCCCTGGCCGCCCACGTGGCCCGGCATCTTCGGCACGGGCTCGCCGCCTACCGCATCATCGACGACCTCGAAGCCATCCCGACCCATCTCCGAGGGCAGCATCCGGACAATCCGTGCAACCTTCCGCGACGCGGTGGAGTACAGATCGAGCTCCCACCCCGTGTCCGAGGACTCTCGCCGCTGGCCGAACACTGGCCGGCCAACCTGCCGCACACTCGCCGCTTCGCTCACACCCAGCATCTCATCGATGCCCTCAGCCGTGCGGCCCTCGCATGGCCGGAACCCTCAGGGCGATAGCCGCTGGATGTGCCACCCGGAAGGGACGCGGTTGTAGAGGAGCCGGTCGTGAAGGCGACTGGGTCGGCCTTGCCAGAACTCCACCGATTCGGCCACCACTCGGTACCCACCCCAGTGCTCGGGTCGGGGCACGGGGCCGCCGGCGAACCGCCGCCGGGCCTCTTCGAGCTGCTGGTCGAGGACGCTCCGATCGGTGAGCAGCGAACTCTGGTGGGAAGCCCACGCTCCCAACTGCGCCTCGCGCGGCCGGACGGCGAAGTACTCGTCGGACTCCGTCGCGGTCAGCCGATGGGCTCGACCGCTGATGTTGACCTGCCGATGCAGGTCGAGCCAGCCGAACGTCAAAGCGACCCGGTCGTTTTCGGCCAGGTGCGCTCCTTTCCGACTGCCGTAGTTCGTGAAGAACTCGAAGCCTCCTTGGCTGAGGCCCTTCAGGAGGACGTGCCTGGTGGTGGGCGTGTCGTCGACGACGGTGGCGAGCACCATGGCATTCGGTTCCCGAACCCCCGCGGCCACCGCCTCCTCGAACCATCGCTCGAACTGCTCCATGGCATCGCCGGTCACGTCTGCTTCGTGCAGCCCATGGGCCTCATAGTCGTGCCGCATGCGAGCCAGGTCGGTCACGCGGGGCTCGGCCACCTCAACGCGCCGGCTCGGGCGGTGCGGGCGCAGCCGCGAACGCTCTGGTGACGTCCTCGAAGGTCAGGGCATCACCGGCGCCATCGCTCGCCGCGCGCTCGTCGAGGTCGCGGATTCGTTCAAGATCGATGGCCTTGCGTTGCTTGGTATCGGCCTTGCCCTCGGCACCGGCCCATCGGGAGAAGATGACCACGATGATGGCCCAGAGCACGAAGCCGCCGAAGAGTTTCATGATGGCTCCTGCGGCCTGCTGATCGGTCAACACGTCCACACCCCACAGTCGGCTCGGCGTGTCGTAGTGCCGGTAGACGACGCCTTCGGCGAACACCAACCAGCCCCCGGGTACCGTGGGCACGATGGACATCGAGAACAAGTAGATGCACTGAGCCAAAGGCTGCAGGCGCCATTCGGTGATCGGACCGATGACCGGCATCCACATCAGCATGCCGAAGGTGAAGATGAGGAGGTGCAGGGTGAAGTGCAGGGTTCCACTCTCCGACGACAGCTGAACGAGTCGAGGCCAATGGAGACCGAGGCTCAGTGCGTTGAAGGCCAAACCGGCGACGAGGGGGCTGGACATCCAGCGGAACATGCGCCACGTGCCGGACTCCGGGGTGACCAGGAGCTCGAAAAGCCAACGCGGCGTCGCCAAGACGAAACACGCGGGGATGAGCATCGACAGCAGCAGGTGCTGAAGCATGTGCACGGAGTACAGGTGGCTCTCGGCGATGTCGTGGACCGGCCAATCGGACGCAACCCAGATACCGACGAACCCAAGGGTGAACCACACCCGTTGGCGCCGGCTGATCGGCGCATAGCCGAGGGCGACGGCCTTCGGCTGAAGTACCTTGCCGGTGTACCCACCCAACGCGAGCGTTCCGAGCAACAACATCCAGACTTCCGGATGAGCCGACCACGGCACGGGGCTCATGAGCGTCGGTGAGAAGTCGCCGTCAGAACGCGCCCGAGATCCGGAACTCGAAGGCCGCGAAGACGATCAGGTACACCAATCCGGCGAGCGCCAGGGCCGAGCCGAACGCCCAGGTGAACAACTTGCCGTTGATGGCTTTCATGTCGAAGTAGAGGTGCATGAACACCCCGGCAACCAGGAGGAACTTGACCACCATCATGACCACGAGGGGCAACACCAACGCCGGGCCCTCGAGCCCCAGGAACGACCACGCGACCTCGATCGCGGTCAGGACGACCAGAACGGCGAACACCTTCCAGTACTGTGCCTCGGTCGGGTGGGCGTGATCGTGCCCGCCGGAGGCGTGGGCCGTGGGGGCCGGGGTGTCGTGGTCGGCTACTGCATGTGCGTCGGCCATGAGGCTCCTAGGGAATGAGGTAGACGATGGTGAAGATGAGCACCCAGACCACGTCGACGAAGTGCCAGTACAAACCAACGAGTTCGACCGTCTCGGCACGGTCGGCGTTGAGCTTGCCCCGTAAGGACAAGAAGAGCAGTGAGACCAGCATCAGGATGCCACCGGTGACGTGGACGCCGTGGAAGCCGGTGAGGGTGAAGAAGGCCGACCCGAACAAGTTGTTGGTGAAGGTCAGACCTTCCCGGTAGAAGGCGGTGAACTCATAGACCTGACCGCCGATGAACAACGAACCGAGCAGCGCGGTGGTCGTCAGCCAGATCCGAGTGTTGCGATGGTCGCCTCGGCTGACCGCCGAATGAGCCAGGACCATGCCCAGGGAGCTCATGAGCAGCACGAACGAACTGAGCGACGTGAAGGGAATGTCGAACATCGGCTCGACCGACTGGCTCTCGGCGAACTCAGCCATCAGCGTGCCCTCGGGCATGGTGCCGACGACGTTCGGGTTGCCGGCGACGACCTCGGTGATGAACCGGGCCTTGCTCAACAGGTAAGTGCTGATGAGCGCCCCGAACAGCAGGCATTCCGAGCCGAGGAACAACCAGAACGCCAGCTTCATGTTCGACAGACCGAACGACGTGCGATGGCCTCCGTGGTGGCCATCGGTCTGATGGTCGTCGTGGTGCAGTGCAGCGCCGTCCTCGTGGGCGGCAGCGATGTCAGTCATCAGATCAGGCCTTCAGAACGATCAGTGGTGAGCGTGGGAACGGTCGAGGTCGTCGGCTGGTTCGAGCGCCCATCCGTAGAGGGACAGCAGCATGAGAAGACCACCGGGAATGGTCAGCCACAGGCTGTAGAGAATGCCGTAGCCGATGACCGGGAGCGAGAAGGCCAACACGATCGGCCAGTAGGACGGAGCGGGCAGGTGCACGCCTTCGCCATTGCCGGGCTGCGCCAGTTCGTCGCCGGTGGCAATGCGACGGACCTTGCCGTTCTCGTCCTCGGCGTACTTACGGTGCCAGAAGTCGTCGAGACTGGTGACCACTGGGTCGACGTCGAAGTTGTGAGCGGGAGCCGGCGAGGGAATCGACCACTCGATGGTGCGTCCGTCCCAGGGATCGGGCCCGACGTTGGGGCGACCGGCCGCCTTCCAGGACCGCCAGGACACGAACGCGTTGAGCAAGAGGAACAGTGTGAAGACGCCCAGGATGAACGCCCCGATCGAGGCAACCATGTTCCAGAAGTTCAGGCCCATGGCATCGTCGTACGTCTGCATCCGTCGAGGCATGCCCTGCAGGCCGAGGATGTGCATCGGACCGAACGTCATGTTGAAGCCGATCACCATTCCCCAGAAATGCCACTTGCCGATTTTCTCGTTCAGCTTGAACCCGAAGGCCTTGGGCCACCAGTAGTAGAAGCCGGCGACGAAGCCGAACAGGGCACCGCCGAAGAGCACGTAGTGGAAGTGGGCGACGATGTAGTAGGTGTCGGTCTGCTGAGTGTCCCACGGCGCGAGCGCGTGCGAGACGCCCGAGATGCCACCGACGGTGAACTGTGTCACCAGAGCAATGGAGAACAACATCGCCGTGTTGAGGACGAGCTTCCCGCCCCACAGCGTCGCCATCCAGTTGAGAATCTTCACGCCCGTCGGCACCGCGATGAACATGGTCGCCACCGAGAAGGCCGTCACCGACGCCGGACCGAGGCCCGAGACGAACATGTGGTGAGCCCAAACCCCCCACCCCATGAACCCGAT
>JAQCHM010000145.1 GCA_027730885.1 Actinomycetota bacterium
GGTCCTCGCTGGCTACATCGGCCTGCACGACGATGGCGTCCGCGCCATGGGATCGTGCGGCTTCGGCGACGGTCTCGGCTGCGTCGCGCTCGGCTTCGCCGAGATAATTCACGGCGACCTTGGCCCCCTCTGATGCGAACGCGGTCGCCACGCCGGCTCCGATCCCGCTCGAGGCTCCGGTGATCAGCGCAACACGATCTTCAAGACGTCCCATGGCGGTAGTTCAGCACATCGATGACGACCCCACATGACCGGGCCGGTCTCGAACGAAATCTCCCGCTGACCCACTCGCCAATACCTGACGGCAGCTACACGGTCGCTAGGTTTGCCCGATGCCGATCCTGAAGGACTTCGCACTCTCGACCATAACCGCCGGCTTCGTGGCGTCGCTGGTTGGGTTGACGAGCGGCATCGTGCTGGTTTTCCAGGCAGCCCGAGCACTCGGTGCCGACGAAGCACAGACCGCCTCCTGGGTATGGGCCTTGTGCCTCGGCATGGCTGTCCTGACCATCGTGCCGTCCCTCCGGCTGCGGGTGCCGGTCATGGTTGCGTTCTCGGCCCCTGGAGCAGCGATCCTGGCCACCCTGACTCCGGGCGACTTCACGCTCAGCCAGGCCATCGGCGCCTTCATCGTCAACGGGGTGCTCATGGCCGTGGTGGGATTCTCTGGGCTTTTCGAACGGTTCATGGACCGGATTCCGTTGCCGCTGGTCAGCGCCCTGCTGGGTGGAGTGCTCGCCCGCTTCGTGATCTCGGGGTTCGCAGATGCGACGACTGCGCCCTGGCTCATTGCCATCACCACGATCGTCTTCATGGTGGCCCGTCGCGTTGCGCCGCGCTACTCCGTCCTCGCCGTGCTCATCGTCGGCATCGGCATCTCGATCATTTCGCGGTCCATAGCGACCGAGGAGTTGGTGTGGTCGCTGGCCCGCCCCGTCTATATGGCGCCGACGTTCAACCTGGGCGCCATCATCAGCTTGTCGTTGCCGCTGTTCATCGTCACCATGGCCGGGCAGAACCTTCCCGGTGTCGCCGCGTTTCGACAGGCCAAGTACGAAGCTCCGATCTCCAAGCTCGTCGGGACCACCGGAGTCGGCACGATCGTGCTCGCTCCCTTCGGCGGCTACGCCTTCAACCTGTCGGCGGTCTCCGCTCCACTCTGCCTCGAGGCTCCGGCCCACGAGGATCCGGCCCGGCGGTACACCGCAGCTCTGTCCAACGGCGGCTTCTACCTCCTCGCGGGGCTCTTCGGCACGTCGATCACCGGTGCGCTCCGAGCCTTCCCGACCGAGTTGATCCAGATCGTGGCTGCCCTGGCCCTCCTCCCGACGATCGGTAACAGCCTCGGTGCAGCGGTGAGTGCACCCGAACACCGCGAGGCCGCGATGTTCACGTTCGTCATCACGCTTTCGGGAGTCACGATCGCCAAGATCGGCTCGCCGTTCTGGGGCGTCCTCGCCGGCGTCCTGGCCATGGTGATCGCCTCCGTGCGCTCGAGCCGTTGAGCGGCCGCCGGCCGAGCGGATGTTGACCGCACAACTACTCTTGTCAGATGCAGTTGACGCGAATCCGCCGGAACAGTCCTCCGCGATCGACCCGTCTACACGCATTGATCGTGAGTGCGGCGCTCGTGGGGGCATGTACGTCCTCGACCTCGGACCCAACCGCGTCGCCCAGGACCGCGCCCGAAGTGGAGTTCCAGCGCTGTGATCCGGAGCGGCCCTTCCAGGACGCTCACCCTTCGGTCTACCGCGACACGCCGTTCTATCTGAGCAATGAACAACCGATCGACGCAGTGCGGGCTTGGGCTCGCGACAAGCCGGGGTACCAGGAGATCTGGATCGATCCGAACCACAACTTCTGGATCAGTGTCGGCTTCAGCGAGAACGCCGCGGCCCGTCAGTCCGAACTGGAGGAGGCATTCCCCGACGTCGGGGTCGTAGCCCTCGAGGTCAGGGCAACGCTCACCGAACTCCGCTCGCTTCGCGCCGAGGTCGGCCGGGCGTTGAGCGGAAGATATTTCGACGTCAAGTATGGCGTGCCGCGAGGTCTGGTTGAGGTCTGGGTTCCCGAACTCGATGCCGAAACGCGCCGCCTGCTCGAACCGCTGGCCGGTCCCATGCTCTATATCACGAGCCCGAGCCTCGAGGACCCGGTACCCGAAGGGCCCCAACCGACCGAAGGCGACGGGAGGCGCCTCATCGCTACGGGGTCCGCCCGAGATGCCTGGCGAACAGGAATCGCTACCAGCGACGAACAGTACGTCGACCTCTTGCAACGCTTGGGTCTCGAGGACTCTGGCACCGGCGTCGACTTCGAGACCGAGATCGCCGTCTGGTTCGGCACGACCGAGAGCGGCACGTGTCCGATCCGCATGGATGACGTCGTGATCGACCTCGACCAGCGGCTGATCCATCCGGTGGTCGTGATCCCAGGCAAGCACACCGAGTGCACCGACGACGCCAAGTACGTGTCCTACATCGTCGCGATTCCTCGCGACCGGCTCCCGGTCGCCCCGTTCCTTCTCGAGCTCGGTTCGATCGCTGAGAGGCGAATGCACTTGGATGATCTCACCACCGTACACAGCGACCTCCGCTCGGCGGGTTCGCCGGTCACCGAGCTCGATCTCGAGTACGGCTACCTCATGCGTGTCGAGGCAGACTCGTTCACCCCAGAACACGAGATGTTCTTGCACGACCGCAAACGCGTCTGGTTCTCACCCGAATGCACCCTCCAGTTCATCGGTCCGATCGACGGCATCATGTTCCGAACCGACGACCCGGCGCTGAGCACACGGCCGGTGGGTGAGTTGGGCGAGATCAACCACCTCGGCTACTCCGTACTGGAGATACAGCTCCGCGATTCACGACCTCGGCTGATGGTCTTCTTCGACGACCGGATCGTCATCTACGAACCCGTCGCCGCCGAAGAGGCCCTCGAAATGCCGTGCTTGTAGCACCAAACTGCAAGCCACCGGCACCCGAGCCCCGTCCTGCAAGCCAGCGAACCCCGCTCAGGGGGCGCCGGGCTTGCAGAACGAGGGAGGGGTGGCGTGCGCTTGCAGAGTCGGGGCCTTACTCATGTCCGGTGGATCGGGAATAGTGTGGGCTGACGCCCAGAGACAACTCGAGGAGAACCGCTGTGAAGGTCGCGCTGCAGGCCAGCCCATGGAACCGACGTGATCTCTTCGAGGCCGCCGGCTTCGAGACGATCGAGGGACCGTGCAGAACCGAGGACGACCTGATCGATCTGTTGCGAGAGGCAGACGGCGCCCAGGTCGGTGTCATTCCGCTCACCTCACGGCGTGTACTGGAGGCGTGCCCCCAGCTGAAGGTGGTGAGCCGGATGGGTGTCGGCGTCGACTCGATCGATCTCGACGCGGCCACCGAACTCGGCATCCTCGTCTGCAACGTGCCCGGCGTGAACACCGCCGAGGTCGCCGATCACGCCATGGCACTGCTCCTCACCATGACCCGCCGATTGCACGACGCCATTCCCAGCACGCGGGCCGGAGGATGGAGCTCTGACCGGGCGCTCACCGTCAGTTATCTCGAGTCGGTCCGACGCATCGCGGGTCACACCGTCGGCATTCTCGGTTTCGGCGACATCGGGAAGGCCTTCGCGACCCGAGTCCGAGTGTTCGGGCCGGCGCGGATCATCGCGTGCGACCCTTACGTCCGACCCAGCTCGGCCCAGATCCACGGCGTCGAGCTGATGTCGCTGGAGGAGATGTTGGCGCAGTCCGACTTCGTCAGCGTGCACTGCAGCGCGACGGCCGAGACCCGCCATCTGCTGAACGCTCGCACGATCGCCTTGATGAAGCCCACTGCCATCCTGGTCAACACCGCCCGAGGCGCGATCATCGACGGCGCTGCGCTGGCCGAAGCGCTGGCAACGGGCGTGATCGAGGCCGCGGCGCTCGACGTCACCGAGATAGAACCCATCGACCCCGCGGATCGGCTGCTGGCCCTGCCCAACTGCATCGTGACCCCGCATCTGGCCGGCTTCTCGCCTACCTTTCTCGACGACTGTCCACGGATGCAGGCCGAGAACGTCGTCAACGTCCTGACCGGCGTCGCTCCCCATGGTTTGGCCAACCCCGAGGTGATCAAGACCATCGCGGGCATGCGGGCTGACGACCCCGGGCGGTGGCGGGGAGTTCCGGACTTCTCGACCGCGCTGCGTCTCTGATCGGCCCTGTCGGGAATCGGGGAGCCGAACGGGCTCTTCAGTACAGCTCGTTGCCCTCGTGCCAGGTGGCGAACCTCGTCTCCATCTGCTCGAG
This sequence comes from Actinomycetota bacterium, assembly GCA_027730885.1. Classification (GTDB taxonomy): domain Bacteria; phylum Actinomycetota; class Acidimicrobiia; order Acidimicrobiales; family SZUA-35; genus JAHECQ01. Next base: position 4,286 of record JAQCHM010000145.1, read on the forward strand.
GGACTCGTCGGACGCGGTCTGATCGATCAAACACTGGGCGTAACTGGCGAGTCCTTCAACATCCGGCCACTGTTCGGGTGACCAGAGCTTCGAGCGGATGACCGACTTCCCGCAGTGGAACATCACTTCGTCGATGGTGACCACCAGCGCCAGAGTCGGCGCCCGACCGCCGGCCTTCATCGTGCCGAGGAGTTCGGGATCGGAGACGATCTGGCATGTCCCCGACACCCGCAACACTTCGCCTCGGCCGGGGACGATGAACATCAGCCCCACTTGGGGACGTTCGAGGACGTTGAGCATGGTGTCGAGCCGACGATTACCAGGGCGATCAGGCACGGCCAACGTACGCTCGTCGAGGATGCGGACGAAGCCAGGCTCATCGCCCTTCGGCGACAAGTCCATGCGACCGCCGGCATCGACGCTGGACACGACAATGAACGGGGAGCGTTCGATCCAGCGTCGACAATGCAGATCGAGCGACTGCATCACTTTGGTCAGCTGCGCCGGACGTGGTGGGTCGACGAACGACCGGAGTTCGTCGACGCTGGTGATCAGGTGGCGAGGGTCGAAGAACGGTTGACCCAAAGCCGCCGGATTCACGCCGCAGCCAGGCTGTCGCCTCCAATGGGCAGCAAGCTGGTGTCGAGGCCGTAGAGCTCGGCGACGTTGTCGCAGAGGATCGCCTTGCGTTGCTCGGCTGTCAGATGCTGGGTGTGTTCGGTCAGCATGTCCTGGCTCCAGGGCCACGTGGAGTCCGAGTGCGGGAAGTCGTTGGCCCAACACAAGCGCTGCCAGTTCATCTGGTTCGCGTTCTCGAAAGCGACGAAGTCGTCCTGGAACGTGAGGTAGATGTGCTCCCGGAAGTATTCCGATGGCAGGCGCTCGATCGGAGCGGTGAGCCAAGCGCGATGCCGCTTGTAGGCGTGATCCATTCGGTACATGTAGTGCGGGACCCAGCCGGCGTCGGCCTCGACGCAGACGATCTTCAGTCGCGGGTGCCGCTCGAAGACGCCGCCCATCACGAACATGCCCATCACGTCCTGCACACCGCGGATGATGCTGAGGAAGCTGTTCATCTTCGGGCCTCGCTGACGGCCCATGTTGTCGGCGCTGTTGGTCAGGATGTGGAAGCTCGGCACCAAGTCGAGATCGATGCACGCCTCCCAGAACTCGTCGTACACCGGCGAGTCGTAGTCCTCGACCTGCGGGTTGCCGGGCATCATCACGCCCTTCATCCCAAGGGCCTTCATGGTCTCCAAGTCGGCCAGGCCGGCCTCGGGAGACTGCATCGCGGTCTGACCCAACGCCAGCAGCCGATTGGTGTCGACCGAGCAGTAGTCGGAGATCCAACGGTTGTAGGCCGCCATCGCGGCCGCTTTGTAATCGAAGTCGGGATGGTTGCAGAGCACCATGCCCACGGACGGGTAGATGACCTCGGCCGAAACACCGTCGCGACTCTGGTCGGCCAGACGTTCCGATGAGTCCCAAGCCGATCGCTGGATCTCGGAGAAGCGCGCCCGGGGGGTCAGTTCGTTCCATGCCTTACCAGCAGCGGCGACGAGTCCCATCGGAATGGTTGCTTTCATCCCATCGATGACGAAGACGTCGCCGTTGGACTCGGTCTCGACGACTCGTGGCGCGATGTCTCGATACTTGGGGTCGATGTAGGCGGTGTAGGTGTCCGGCGCCTCAGCGATGTGCGAGTCTGCCGAAATGATCGGATAGTCGACGTGCATGGGCCAAACGTAGTACGCGGTTCCGTCCGGTGCTGCACCGACAGCTACGGTTGACCCTGACGAGCCGAGGAGACGAGATGAGTGCACCCACCAAATTCGCCCATGTCGTGTAGAACACGCACCGGTACGACGAGATGATTGCCTGGTACGCCAAGGTCTTCGAGGCCCGCGTGCAGCACGGTGACGAGCGGTTGACCTTCATGACCTACGACGACGAGCACCACCGGTTCGCGTTCGCCAACCTCGGACCGCTGCCCGAGGACGGTCCCGCACCGCGGATGGGCAAGGGCGTCGGTGTGAACCATCTGGCGTACACCTGGAGCGACCTGGCCGAGTTGGTCGACCTGTACAAGCGACTCAAGGCCGACGGCATCGTTCCCGTGCGTCCGATCAGACACGGCATCACCCTCTCCATGTACTACGCCGACCCGGATGGCAGCCTGCTCGAGTTCCAGATCGATGTGCTCGATCCCGATGCGGCCAACGCCTTCATGGAAGGTCCCGCGTTCGCGGCCAACCCCATCGGCGAGAAGTTCGACCCCGACGCGTTGGTGGCCGCGCTCGACGAGGGTCTTCCGATCGCTGACTTCGTGTTCCGGTCCGATCAGGAAGCTGCGCCCTTCGGGGCGCGCTGATTGCAGCCCGCTTGCGTTGAACTCTCCGGCGCCTGATCCAGACGCTGGTCCCAGGGCACGGGTAGTTCGGTCCCCCGTGAACTCCCAGGTGGACGCCTACATTGCGCGATCCCAGAAGTGGCCGAACGAGTTGTCACAGCTCCGCTCGATCCTGCTCGCCTGCGGGCTCTCCGAGGCCATCAAATGGGGCAAGCCCTGCTTCGATCATTGCGGCAAGAACATTGCCATCCTTCCAGAGATGAAGGACTTCCTCGCCTTGATGTTCTTCAAGGGTGCGTTGCTGAGTGACCCCGCCGGGGTGCTCGAACCGCAGGGTCCCAACACGCGATCGGCCCTCCGGATCTGCTTTCGGTCGACCGATGATGTGGCCCGACTCGCCGAAACGGTCACGGCGTACGTCGCCGAGGCGATCGACGTGGAGGAGGCAGGCCTCGAGGTGGGTCCCGCGCCGGCGACGGTCTTCGTGCAGGAGCTGCAGCAGCGCCTCGACGGTGACGCCACTTTCAGGGCGGCGTTCGAGTCGCTGACACCCGGACGCCAGCGGGAATACAACCTGCATTTCTCCGACGCCAAGCAGGCAGCAACCCGAGTGTCGCGGATCGACAAATACGCTCCGAAGATCCTCGCCGGCAAGGGCTTTCGGGACCGCTGAACCTCCTGCGGCTCTCAGGCCTTCCAGGTCAAGAGATCGCCTCGGCCCGCGAGCATCACCGAACCTGGCATCACCCGCAGGCGTCGAGGCTCCAGCCGCAGGATGCCGAACGCCTCCGCGTCGGGTGCGGTCCATGGAGGGATGATCGCCGGGTCGTAACCGACGGGGGCCGGCGCGTTGGCGAAGCGATCCCAGCCCGCCCTCCGCTCGGCGGGTGACTCCTCCCAGACGGCGTAGCAGTCCGCTGTGCACGTGTCGTGCGTCGCGCCCCAATACGTCAGAGACACCTCGGGGTGGATGGCCAGATCGACGGCCTTGGCAGAGAACGGCGACGTGGCGATCCATCCCGTCAGTCGGCCGTCGGCCCACTCCCAGATCGGATGGAGCACACGCGTGCGGGGATGGCTGTTTGCATCGGCGGTCGCGGTCGTGCACCAGACGATGCGGTGCGCCATCGCTATGAGCGCAGGGGCGATCTGGGACAGTTCGGTCATGTCGGCGACCCTATCAGCGGGTGCTGATGTGCCCGGGTCCGGCGAACAGGCCTCCGGCTGCCGCTGCGGCCATGACCCGCCTGACGTCGACGACAC
>JAQCHM010000146.1 GCA_027730885.1 Actinomycetota bacterium
CCGGGGATGACGACCGCGCACGCCCGCTCGCCCAGGCGCTCGTCCGGATAACCGATGACGGCGACTTCACGGACGCGGGGATGTCCGAACAGCACGGCCTCGACCTCGACGACCGGCACGTTCTCGCCGCCGCGGATGACGAGATCCTTGGTACGACCGTTGATGCGAACGCCACCGTCGACGCGACGGCGGGCGAGGTCGCCGGTGTCGAACCACGGGCCGCGGTTGTCATTGCCGGGCGAAAGTTGGGCCTGGTAGAGATCGTCGCGTTTGAAGTAGCCGATGGTCTGACTTGCTCCACGGGTCAGGAGCTGGCCGGTGCTACCGATGGGCACCTCGACACCGGCATCGTCGACGATGCGAATCTCCATCCAGCCGATCGGCTGGCCGTCGCTGTCGCACTTCACCTCGACCGGGTCGCCGGGACGGGTCATCGTCACGGCACCGTTCTCGGTCATGCCGAACACTGCGATCAGCTCGTCGATCGCATCGCGGCGGGTGGCCTCGACCAGCGGTGACGGGATGGGCGCTCCGGCACAGACGTAGCTCTTCATGGAAGCGAGCCTGCGGCCCCGCTTCTGGCAGGCGGCCACGATGTCGTTGAGGAACGGCGTGGCGCCGGCGCTGAAGGTGATCTGTTTTTCATCAGCGAGCCGGCAGAAGACATCGACGTCCCAGACGTCCGGTTACACCACCTTCATTCCCGCGGCCAGGGGGAGCACGATGCCGGCCAGGAATCCGGTCTGGTGGGCGAGGGTCGACGGCATGAGGATGCTGTCCTTCGACGTCAGGCCGCCGGTGGCAGAGAAGGCAAGCGTTCCGGCATGAATGGTGTTGGCCGTGTGCATGACCCCCTTGGGCTCACCGGTCGTACCCGAGGTGAACTGGAGCTCGGCGAGGTCGTCCGGTCGGATCGAGTCCTTGCGCAAGCGATCCGGCTCGGTCTCGGTCTCCCACGACCGATCGAGGAAGTGTCCGGCGAACGGCTGGACGTGGGCAGTTGCCTCGTCCAGCCCGAGCGCGAAACCACGCGTGGCGCCGGGCAGCTCCGCGAGGACTCGTTCCAGCATGGCCGCGTGGTCATAGCCTCGAAAGACCGACGGGACGATGACCACCGGCGACTCGGTGCGTCCGAGTATGAAGGCGAACTCACGGTCTCGGAAGATCGGCACGAGGGGGTTGATGATGGCCCCGATCCGGCCGCAGGCCAGCGCAAGGGCGGCGAAGGTCCAGTCGTTGGGGAGCTGCACGGAGACGATCTGGCCCGGCCGCACCCCGAGGTCGAGGAGGGCGCCGGCGAATCGGTCGACGTAGCGACTCAGCTGTCGGTAGCTGACGACTGTTTGCGGCTGGGGAGGGTCGGCCCGGTGTCTGACGATGGCGACCTTGTCGGGATTCGCCACCACGGCGTCGTCGAAGTCGTCGAGATAGGTGCGATCGCGCCACCAACCCTGCCTGCGGTATTCCTGCATTTTCGGTCCCCTGGATGTCTGTGCCGTGCCGGCCGGCTTTCACATTCCCTCGGTCCGGACGCAACCGCTAGCGTGCGGTCATGAGTGGACCACTTTCCGGCATGACCGTCATCGAACTCCAAGGCATCGGGCCCGCACCGTTCTGCGGGATGGTGCTTTCCGACATGGGCGCCGAGGTGATCCGCATCGATCGCGCCGGCAACGTCCCCGATGTGTTCCCCGACCAACCACCCATCAGCCCGCTCGAACGGGGACGGCGCTCGATCGGCGTCGATCTGAAATCGCCCGACGGCATCGACACCGTGCTGCGCCTGATCGGCGAGGCCGACGCGTTGATCGAGGGCTTTCGTCCCGGGGTGATGGAACGGTTGGGGCTCGGACCGGACCTGTGCCTTGCCAGGAACCCGCGGCTCGTCTACGGCCGAATGACGGGATGGGGCCAGGTCGGTCCCTATTCCCAGATGGCCGGGCACGACATCAACTACATCGCCCTCGCCGGCGTTCTCGCGCACATCGGCACCAGCCCCGACGAGCCGCCCACCGTCCCGTTGAACCTCATCGGGGACTTCGGCGGGGGTGGCATGTTGTTAGCGATCGGTGTTCTCGGCGCTCTCGTCGAGTCGCAGCGTTGCGGTCTGGGTCAGGTGGTCGACGCGGCGATGGTCGACGGCGCAGCGATGTTGATGTCCGCGATGCACGCCACCCACCACGCCGGAGCCATGCGCCCCCGCGGACAGAATCAGCTGGACGGCGCCTCGCACTACTACGGCGTCTACCGGTGCGCGGACGGTGAGTACATCTCGGTCGGCTCGATCGAACCGCAGTTCTACACCGAGCTGCGGCGCCTCACCGGATGTGTAGGCCCCGAGTGGGACGCCCAGCGGCACAAGGGCATCTGGCCCGAACGCAAGGCGCAGATGGCCGAGATCTTCGCGTCACGCACGAGGGCCGAGTGGTGCGACATCATGGAGGGCACCGACGTTTGCTTCGCCCCGGTCCTGACCATGGCCGAGGCGTACGAACATCCGCAGAATGTCGAGCGTGACACCTTCGTCGAGGTTGCCGGTGTCCGTCAGCCGGCGCCCGCCCCCCGCTTCGAGCGCACGCCGTCCGCGGTCGCAGGGCCGGCCGCCCATCCCGGGGCGAACACCGACGAGATCCTCATCAAGGCGGGATTCGACGAAGCCGAGATCGCAGGACTTCGCAAGAGCGGGGCGGTCCGCTAGGTGGGCGGCGTGCTCGACGGTCAGGTCGCGCTGATCACGGGCATCGGCGCGGGCATGGGTACCGGCATCGCTCGGGCGTTCGCCGACGCCGGCGCGTTGGTCGTCGGTGCCGACATCGACTCGCAAGCGGGCCACGCGGTGATGAATTCGATCGGACCTCCGGCAGTTTTCGTGCAGGCCGATGTGTCCAAGGTGCACGAGTGTCAGGGGCTCGTCGACCAGGTCGTTGCCGACCATGGCCGCATCGACGTGTTGGTCAACAACGCGGGGGTCACCAAGAGCCTCGGGTTTTTCGACGTGACCGAAGCCGACTGGGATCGCATCTACTCGGTGAATGCCCGCGGCCTGTTCTTCCTGATGCAGGCGGCGGCGGTGGCCATGCGGGACCAGGGCGGCGGTCGCATCGTGAACATCGCCTCGATCGCGGGGAAGGGCTATCGGGGCACTTCGAACGTGGCCTACGCCGGAACCAAGGGCGCGGTGATCGCCATGACCAGGATAGCGGCCTCCCAGCTGGCTCGTCATGGCATCAACGTCAACGCCATCTGCCCGGGCGTCACTCGTACCGCTCTCTTCGATCAGGTCATCGACGAACTGGTCGACCGCAATGGCGGGACACGAGAGCAAGCCGAGGCCAAGGCGGTGCGGTCCATTCCGCTGCGTCGGGCGAATGATCCCCAGGACATCGCGGCCCTGGCCGTCTACCTCTCGTCCGATGCCGCTCGGAACGTCACCGGCCAGTCGTGGAACGTCGACGGCGGTTTGCACTGGGATTGATCCGCGTACCCCCGACAAGGGCGAGGTCAGCGAGGGACCGTGATCAGCGCCAGCTGCCGCGTGGTCGCCACCAGGCGGCCGGCGCCGTCCCACACCTCGCCATCCTCGTCGACCAGGGAACCGTTGGTGACGCGGGTCCGGAAACTGCCGCTGACCCAACCCGGAGACGGCAACGCGAAGAGATGTGTGGTGAGCTGCACGGTTGGGACGTGCCCCAGGGTCCGACCGAACGTCTCGAACAACGATGGCGGCATGCCGTCGGAGAACACCAGGAGTGCGGCTGGGTCCGGGTCCGAGCCATCGCCCAGGCACATCCAACCGTTCAGCTCGGCGGGGCCGCCGAATCGGTCGTTGAGCCAACCAGTCGCCGGGTCGAGGCGCAGCACCAGTTGGTCGTGGAGATTGACGGGCTCACCCTCGGCAACGGCGAGGACGCTGCTGGACAGGCAGTCCTCGGGAGGCGGCAGGACCGGGGGAGGAATGGCACCCGCCGGATGCTCCACTGCCGTGACGGGTAGCTCACCGTAGGTGCCGACCGCCCGGACCCGCTCGACACCGTTCTGGACCAGTCGCACCGCCGCTGTGCTCTGCCGCTTGCCGATCTTGACGGTTTCGACGTACAACTCCGCCGGACCGAACGACGGAGCAGCAAGGTAGGTGGCGCTCACGGACAGCGGATGGGGTTGGGGAACGGCGGACTGCATCGCCTCGGACACCAGAGCGAGGAGGTAGCCGCCGTGGGGGATGCCTCGTACGTCCCAACCCTCGGTGATGTCGGCTTGCAGGGCGGCGGTGTCGGTCGCACGTGCCGGCGAGGGGTCGAGGGCCGGTCGGGTGAGCGGGAGCGGCGTCAGCGTCAAGGCATCGCGGAGGGTTCTGGACATTGGGCCTGGACGGTAGCAAGAGCACCGGGGCTTGTGTCCTCTTGGCGCCGTCGGGCGTCGGACCGTAAGGTCGGCTGGTATGAGTTCGTCCGGTGAAGTCTCCGATCTGCCCAATTTCGACGATCTGCCCCAGTTGCCCGGCACAGGGCTTCGCCACGCCTGGGACGTATTCGGTCGGGAGGACGTCCTCGGGTCGATGAACCTTCTGACCGCCGACCGAACGGCGTCGGCTGCTCGTCTCGTGCAGACTGGTCAACGGATCTCGCTCGATCTGCCGCTGAACTGTCCCGACCCGCCTCTGTTCGGTCGTCAGCCCTTCAACCACGTCGTGTTCCCGCTGAACCGCAACGAGATGGACGACCGGGTCGACAACTTCCACCTCCAGGGGTCGACCCAGTGGGACGGGCTGAACCACGTCCGCTGTCGGGAGGACGGCTATTGGGGTGGGCGGCTGCAGGATCCCCTCGACGGGCCGAACGGTCTCGGGGTCCACCATTGGGCCGAGCACGGCATCGCCGGTCGTGGGGTGTTGATCGACGTCGCCGGCTGGCTCGAGAGCAGAGGATCCTATGATCCGCTCGGCGGTCGGCCCATCACGGTGGACGACCTCCAGGCGACGCTCGACGATCAGGGTGTGGTCCTCGAGCCGGGCGACCTGTTGTGTATTCGCACCGCATGGAGCCGGGGGTATTTGGCCCTCACGGCTGACGAACGGGTTTCGTATGCAGCAGCGCCTACGTTCTCGGGCCTGCACGCGAGCGAGGACATGGCCCGCTTTCTGTGGAACGCCCACCCCGCGGCCATCTGCTGTGACAATCCGGCGATCGAGGTCGTGCCCGGCGACCCGGCGGTCGGTTCCCTGCACCGCAGGCTCCTGCCGACGCTGGGGATGGCCTTGGGTGAGATGTTCGATTTCGAGACCTTGGCCCCCGTCTGTCGGGCCGCCGATCGCTCGACGTTCTTCTTCGTCGCCGCGCCTCTCCGCATCCCGAACGCGCTGGGGTCTCCCGGCAACGCCGTCGCCATTCTCTGACAGGAGCACGTCCATGAGTTACCGAACGATCGGCTACGAGGTCGAAGGACGCATCGCCACCGTCACCCTTCGCCGTCCCGAGAAGATGAACGCCATCTCGGTCGAACTACAGACCGAGTTGCTCGACGCTCTGGAACAGGCGGCGGCTGACCCCGGCATTCACGTTGCGGTAGTGCAAGGGGAGGGCCGGGCGTTCTCGACGGGGTACGACATCACGGTCGGCGGAACGGGCGGTGGTGGGGTGACCGGCGACCGGGCGGGTCTCGAGCGGATCATGCGGAACTGGCTTCGGATCTGGGATTTGCCCCTACCGGTCATCGCCAAGGTCCACGGCTACTGCCTCGCCGGTGGCACCCAGCTGGCTGCGATCTGTGACGTGACCTTCGTCGCCGAGGACACAAAGGTCGGGACCCCCCAGCTGCCGTTGGGCGCGGGTTACGTGGCGTCGATCTGGGTGTGGATGTGTGGGCCGAAGCGAGCCAAGGAGATGTTCTTCCCCACCGGCGAGATGATCACGGGTGCGGATGCGGCCGAGTGGGGGCTCTTCAATCGAGCGGTGCCAGCGGCCGACCTCGATGCTGCCGTTGCCGAGTACGCGGCAAAGGTGGCGCGCACGCCGAAGGACATCCTTGCCCTGCAGAAGCAGTCGGCCAACCGCATCCAGGAGATCCAAGGGTTCCGGGAGGCGTTGCTGCAGGCGGTCGAGATCGACGCCATCGCCCACGCCTCGCCCGCGGTCAAGACCATCAACGCCTACATCCGCGAGCACGGCCTGCATGCGGCCCTGAAAGCGTTCAACGAGGGACAGATTCCGTGACCTCCTCGGGCGTCACCGAGCCGCTCGTCACCAGGGCGACCGTCGCCGACGGGTTCGCCGAGGTGGCGGCCGAGTTCGAACGGAACTTCGCCGAGCGGGGCGAGCTCGGGGCGTCGCTCAACGTGCGGGCGAACGGCGAGACCGTGCTCGACCTCTGGGGAGGCACGACGGCCAGCCGCGACACCGTCAACCTGGTCCCGTCACGCCCCGGTGTTCAACCAGCACACCGACGAGGTCCTGACCGAAGTGCTCGGGCTGGATGCCGTTCGCCTGGCGGAGCTACGTTCCGAGCACGTGATCGTTTGACCTGAGCCCCCGAACCAGAACAGAGGAACCGAATCATGGACGTAGGAATTCTCATGCCGTTCGCCAGCGATGGCTGGGACGACATCACCGACAGTCAGGTGTACGCCGAGGAGATCGGTCTGGCGAAGCTCGCTGACGAACTCGGCTTCAATGTGGCGTGGGCGGCCGAACACCATTTCTTCGGCTATTCGTTCTGCCCGGACAACACCCAGCTTCTGTCGTATCTGGTCGGTGTCACCAAGCAGATCGACGTCGGAACCGCCGCGGTGATCATGCCCTGGAACGAGCCCCTTCGGGTCGCCGAACGGGTGGCCATGCTGGACAACCTGGCGCAGGGTCGGTTCCGCTTCGGAGTCGGTCGGGGCCTGTCGCGCCGCGAGTATGCGCCGTTCCGGGGGGTCGAGATGGACGAGTCCCGGGGGCGCTACGACGAGGGCACGGCCATGGTGATCGACGCGCTGCGGACGGGCTTCATCGAGGGAGACGGGCCCTTCTTCCCCCAGCCGCGCATCGAGATTCGCCCGAGGCCCGAGCGCTCGTTCGACGATCGGCTCTACTGCGTCGCGTCCAGCGACGACTCGGTCGAGAGTGCCGCCCGCTTCGGCGGCCGCATGACGATGTTCGCCGATCGGGCCTGGGAGCATCGCATGCCGAGCATCACGGCCTATCGGTCCCGATTCCTCGAGGAGCACGGTCGCGAGGCCCCACCGCTGATGACCGCCGACTTCTGCCTGTGTATGGCCGACGCCGACGAGGCGGCTGAGAAGGCACGCACCTACATGGGCACCTACCTCGGCAGCCTGCTCGAGCACTACGAGGTGATGGGCGATCACTTCGCTGTCACCGAAGGCTACGACGCCTACGCCAAGGCAGCCGAGGTACTGCGTCGCGTCGGCGAGAGCGGCTTCCTCGACATGTTCATGTCGGCGACGGCGTGGGGCACGCCGGACCAGATCCTGGCCACGCTCGAGCGGCGTCGCGACCTCATCGGGCCCTTCGAATACACCACGGCCTTCCGCTACGGCGGCATCCCGTTCGAGGAATCCAAGGCCTCGATGGAGCTGTTCGCGGCGGAGGTGCTGCCGGTCATCCAGGCTTGGGACTAGAGCAGACGGCTCTCACGCCGCGGACAACACGGCAACCAGGAACGTCGAGTCGTCGGTGAACGGACGGAGATCGAAACTCTCGAGCAGCAGCTCGGTCCGGAGGCCTTCGATCCTCGCGTCCTCGAGGAACTCGTCGAACTCGTAACCGCGGCCGGAGCCGAAGGCCACGACCACCCGACCTCCGGGAGCGAGGTGTCGCCGGAGATTGTCGAGGGTCATCCGGCGGGTACTCGGCGCGAGGAACGGGACGACGTTGCCGACGCAGGCGATG
>JAQCHM010000147.1 GCA_027730885.1 Actinomycetota bacterium
CCCCCCCCGCCGATGTCCCCCTCGCGGGATACAGGGAACCCCAGCCGATGGTGTTCGCGGGCCTTTATCCGGTCGACGGTGACGACTACGAGGGCTTCCGGGACGCGCTCGACAAGCTGCAACTCGACGACGGCAGCTTCACGTTCGAACCCGAGACGTCGACCGCTCTGGGTTTCGGGTTCCGCTGCGGGTTCCTCGGGCTGTTGCACATGGAGATCGTACGGGAGCGTCTCGAGCGCGAGTTCGACCTGAACCTCATCGCCACATCCCCATCGGTGAAGTACCGCATAACGCTCAACACCGGGGCCGAGCTGGTCGTCGACAACCCTTCGGACCTACCGCCGTCGGGCGACTGGACCCGCATCGATGAGCCATACCTGAAAGCCTCGATGATCACCCCCAAGGCGTACACCGGCACGCTGATGGAGTTGTGCCAGGGTCGCCGCGGGCAGCTCCAGCGGATGGAGTATCTGTCGACCGAACGGCTCGAACTCGTCTACCACCTTCCGCTCGCGGAGGTGGTCATCGACTTCTTCGATCAGTTGAAGAGCCGCAGCCAGGGTTATGCGAGCCTGGACTACGAACCGATCGCCTACGAGCCGGGCGATCTCGTCCGGGTCGACATCCTCTTCAACGGCGAACAGGTCGACGCGTTCTCGACCATCGTGCACCGCGACAGCTCCTACGAATACGGCCGTCGAACTGCCGAGAAGCTCAAGGAGATCATTCCCCGTCAGCAGTTCGAGGTCCCGATCCAGGCGGCTATCGGAGGGCGAATCATCGCGCGTGAGACGGTGAAGGCGTTCCGCAAGGACGTGACGGCCAAGCTCTACGGTGGGGACGTCACGCGCAAGAACAAGCTGCTGAAGAAGCAGAAGGAGGGCAAGAAGAAGATGAAGAGCATCGGTCGGGTCGAGATACCACCGGACACCTTCATCCGTGCCCTCCGACTCGACGACTAGCCCGGTCCCCGACGAGGAGCACGTGACGCGCATGCCCGATGACCGCACATCCCAAGCCCGCGGTCTCGACGACCGCAAGGCGGCCATTCTCACCGCGGTCGTCGAGGAGTACATCGAAACGGCCCAGCCGGTCGGGTCGGGAGCGATCGCCGCGGCCTCGGCCGTGAGGGTCTCTCCGGCGACCGTGCGCAACGAGATGGCCGCGCTCGAAGCCGACGGCTATCTGGTGCAGCCGCACACCTCGGCCGGCCGGGTCCCGACAGAGAAGGGGTACCGCTACTTCGTCGACTCCGTGGGTCGGTCTGCCAACCGCCTGCCCGAGCCTCAGGAGGTTCGCGCCTTCTTCCGCCACATGAAGGGCGAATTGGAACACCTGATGCGCGACTCAGCGTCGCTGCTGAGCCGACTCACCGACTACGCCGCGGTGGTGGTCGACCACTCCGGCGACGGGGCGGTCGTCCGGTCGGTCCAGCTCGTGTCGCTGACCAGCCGAGTCCTGCTCGTGGTGGTGGTGCTCAGTAACGGTGTGGTCCACAAACACACCATCGAGCTCGGCTCCGACGTCGACGAGCACGAGGTGGCGGCAGTCCGCGGTGTCGTGGCGACCGTGGTCGAGGGCCGTCAACCCGGCGAGGGTGCCGGGGCGGCACCGACCGGGATTCCTTCGCGGGACGATCTGGCCCGTCGCGTGCTCATGGTGCTCAGCGGCTCCCGCGAATCCGATCGGGTCTACGTCGACGGCACCGCCCGAGTGGCCGATTCGTTCGAGGCGGTCGAGAGTGTTCGGAGGGTCCTGTCGATCCTCGAGCAACAGCTGGTCGTCGTGAACGTGCTCACGGACGTTCTCGATCGCGGCCTCAACGTGGCCATCGGCACCGAGACCGGCGAGGACCGCCTCGAGGAATGCAGCGTCGTGGTCGCTCCCTATGAGGTCGAGGGCGAACGTGCCGGGACCATCGCCGTCCTCGGCCCGACACGGATGCACTACCCGCAGGCCATGGCGGCCGTCGCTGCGGTCAGCCGACAACTGGGTCGGCGACTGAGTGACGGCCTGTCCTGAGCCAAGCCCGCGATCGCCTCTAGCATGACCGCCTTAACATGACGACCACGAAGATGACGGTTGGAACCATGATCCCTGCACCCTCTACGCGCCAACGACCGAACGGGAATCTCGCCAAAGGAAGGACCTGGTGCCCTCGTGGCTGACTTCTACGATCTCCTCGGTGTGAGCCGCTCGGCCGGCCAGGACGAGATCAAGAAGGCCTACCGCAAGCGGGCCCGCGAGCTGCACCCCGACGCCAATCCGGGTAACCCAGCCGCCGAAGCCGAGTTCAAGCAGGTTGCCGAGGCCTACGAGGTGCTCGGCGATCAGCAGAAACGGTCGCGCTACGACCAGTACGGCTCGGCCGACGGCCCGACCATGGGTGATCCCTTCGGCGGCGGCGGGCTCGGCGACCTCTTCGACGCATTCTTCAACATGGGAGGGGACGGTGCCCGAGCGACCTCGAACCGAGGAGTCGATCTCGAGGTCGTTGCCGAACTCGACCTGGTCGACACGGTCAAGGGGATCGCCAAGGAGGTGTCGGTCAGAACTGCGGTGAGCTGCGACACCTGTGAGGCGACCGGTGCCGCCCCGGACTCCGAGACGGCGACCTGTCTCCAATGCGGCGGCAGTGGACAGACCCGACAGGTACGACAGTCCATCCTCGGCCAGATGGTCACCACCTCGATCTGCCCGCGCTGCAGCGGCGAGGGCAAGACCATTTCCAAGCCCTGCAACGACTGCCACGGTGAAGGTCGTCGGGTGGAGGACCGTTCGTACACCGTCGACATTCCCGCCGGGGTGGCCCACGGCACCACCCTTCGGCTCAGCGGTCGGGGAGCGGTTGGTCCGCGCGGAGGCGCGGCCGGCGACCTGTACGTCGAGGTCCGGGTTCGTCCCCACCGGATCTTCCGACGGGAGGGCGACCACCTGCTGGCCGATCTCCACATCACGTTTGCGCAGGCGGCGCTCGGTGCCACCATCGGCTTCGACACTCTCGATGGTCGGACCGACATCGAGGTGCCGCAGGGAGCCCAGACGGGTTCGGTGATCAACGTTCGCGATCGCGGTATCCCACGACTCCGGGGTCGGGGTCGTGGTGACCTCGTGGTGGCGTTGGTGGTCGACACACCGCGTGATCTGACCGAGGAGCAGGCCGACCTGTTGCGACAGCTCGCCGAGTTGCGGGGCGAAGAGGTCGGAGGCCCCGGAAGGCGGCCTGTTCTCCAAGATCCGCTCCGCCTTCTCCTAGGCGGCCTCCACCGTGGACGACCCGGCGATCGGTGCGGGAAGCTGGCTGAGGGAGCACCCGCTGGCGTTCGTGGAGGACCTCGAGGTTCCGGAGCTGGACGAAGTGGACTATCACCACTTTTCGCGATCTCTGCGACTGCGGGACGGCGAACCCATCTCGGTCAGCGACGGACGTGGACGCTGGCGTCCCGCACACCTTGGCCGGGTCGTCGAGGCGTCGGGTCCCATCGTGGAGACCGATCAGCCGGCGTGGCCCATCACCGTGGCCTTCGCACCGGTGAAAGCCCAGCGGCCGGAATGGATCGTGCAGAAGCTGACCGAACTCGGTGTCGACCACATCGTTCCGCTACGGACGGAACGGTCGGTCGTTCGGTGGGATGCCGATCGAGCGGGTCGGCAGTCCGAGCGCTGGGCCAAGACCATTCGAGAGGCTGCCATGCAGTGCCGACAAGTGCGCCTTCCGTCGTTCGATCCAGTGACCGATATCGGCACGATGCTGTCGCAGTATCCGCACGCCGCCCTGGCCGACCCCGAGGGGCGTCCCGTCGGGGAGTCCGATCGGACGCTGCTGATCGGCCCCGAGGGTGGTTGGGGCGTAGGGGAACGCCTCGGCGGTGAGCTTCGTTCGCTGCCCGGCGGCATCCTCCGGGCCGAGACAGCGAGCATCGTCGCCGCCGCCATGCTGGTTCACATCAGAAAGTCCGGTCCCTTCACCTTGGGTGGTTGAAGCTGCTCTCCGTGGCGCTTAGGGTTACCGCTCGAAGGGTCTGAGGACCGAGAGTGGCCACGTCACCGACAGCCGAACCCTGACGACCGAACCCTGATGACGAGGACCTGCCCATGTTGGACGAAGAATCCGAAAAAGTCTCGGCTTACGGGCGGCGAGTGGGCGAGCGTCTTCGGTCGATCCGACGCCAGAAGCGGTTGTCGCTCCAGGACGTCGAGGTAAACTCGTCGCAGGAGTTCAAGGCCTCCGTTCTCGGTGCCTACGAACGGGGCGAGCGGGCCATCTCGGTGCCGAGACTCGAACGTCTCGCGCAGTTCTACAACGTCCCGGTCGACCAACTCCTTCCTCGGGCGACCACGGTCGGCATCACCCCGGGCACGGTCGACCTGACCGAACAGACCGGACGGGCCGGCGTCACCCTCGATCTCACCCAGCTCGACGCCGTCGCCGGGGCCGAAGGCGAGATGCTGGGCCGGTATCTCGGGATGATCCAGGTGCAACGCCAGGACTTCAACGGGCGAGTGCTCACGGTTCGCCAAGATGATCTGCGAGCGCTCGCTTGCATTCTCGGGGTCGACTTCGATCGTGCGGTCGACCGCCTCGCCGATCTCGGTCTCACCTCCACCGCCCCCCGCGGCGCTTGACCAACTGGTCCAGTCGATAGGCCACCCGGCGGAACGGCGCCGGCTGGTCTGCGAGGTCGTTCCATCCGTCGGGCACGGGGATGTTGCGGCCTCACCACTCCTCGGTCAGCCACCCGACGCAGCGTTGGAACCCGATCCAGTCCTGATGCCGAAGGTCGGATCTCGTCCCGAAGCGTCCCTCGCCGTGGAGTCGATCGGTCGGTGACCGCCCCTTTGGAGAACACAACACCAGGCTCGGGGTGCCGTTGACGCCCGAGCGGTCGACGAGTAGATGATCCGGCGACAAGTTGGCGTGTACGAAGCCGCGCTCGTGGAGGTCAGCGATCGTTCGGGCCAGCGACGAGAGCGCGAGTGCCGCGTCTTCGGGTCCGAGCGCCGCGGTTTGGAAGGTGGGGCCGGCGACGAGTTCGGTGTCGATCGTCAGGCGATCGGGGTGCCAACCGAGGAGTCGGACAACGCCGGGATGGACCGCCTCGGCAAGCCATCGGGCTTCGTGAAGGGCGAGGTGCGGATCACCGACGAACTTTTTGACACGTCGGGGGTCGGCCCGGGCGGCGACGCTTCTGGGGTGGTACATGCTGTCCCCTGCGGGGTGCAGCCCACCGAGGATGCACGGTGGGACTCGAGCAGAGTGGCCGAACGGCTACGAGCGGGGAGTAGTCAAACGCTACCGGGCTCGACGCTGAAGCGAACCGCCGACGGCGCGGGCCGGACGTTGCTAGGCTGCGCCGGGTACATGAACACACCGGTGAACATCCAGGTTCCGAGCAACCAGCTTATGGTGGGTCTCCTCGGCCAACGAGACGAGTACCTCCGAGTTATCGAAGCGTCGTTCGACGCTTCGATACACGTCCGCGGTAACGAGATCTCCCTCGATGGACCCGACGCCGAGGCCGCTGCGCAGGTTCTGAGGGAGTTGGTCCTGGTTCTCGAGCAGGGCCACAGCCTCGAATCGTCAACGGTGAAGCGGTCGATCCAGATGGTCGGGGCGGCGGTGCGTCCATCCGAGGTGCTGACCGATCGGATCCTCACAACGTCTCGCGGGAAGCCTGTTCGGCCCAAAACCGCCGGTCAGAAGCGGTATATCGACGCCATCCGCAAGAACATCGTCACCTTCGGTGTCGGGCCGGCCGGCACGGGCAAGAGCTGGCTGGCCGTCGCCTGCGCAGTACAGGCGCTGCAGGCCAAGGAGGTCGATCGGATCCTGCTCACTCGACCCGCGGTTGAGGCAGGGGAGCGGTTGGGCTACCTCCCCGGCGATCTGATGTCCAAGGTCGACCCTTATCTGCGCCCGCTGTACGACGCACTCCACGACATGGTCGGGGCCGAGGGCATGGCGAAGATGCTCGAGAAGACGACGGTCGAGGTCGCACCACTCGCCTTCATGCGCGGCCGCACCCTGAACGACAGTTTCATCATCCTGGACGAGGCCCAGAACACCACGCCCGAACAGATGAAGATGTTCCTCACCCGCATCGGGTTCAACTCTCGGGTGGTCATCACCGGCGATCAGACCCAGGTAGACGTCGCCGGGGGTCGGTCGGGCCTCACCGGCATCTGGAAGATCCTCGAGGGGATCGAGGGCATGGCGTTCATCGAGATGGACAGTTCCGACGTGGTGCGACATCGCATCGTGCAGGACATCGTCGACGCTTATGCGCGCCACACCCAACCGAGGCACGCCGACCCCAGACAGTTCGACGCCAGACAGCCCGACCCCAGACAGCCCGACCTCAGACAGCCCGACCTCAGACAGCCCGAGTCCGACCGAAGATGACTCAGGCCGACCCGGCCGACGTGCACCGATCCCGAGGCGATCTCACGGTCGGATGCACCGACGGACGAACATCGCTCGATGTTCCTCCGCACGACCTCGATCCTGGTGGAATCTGCGCGCTCGCGCTCGCGGTGCTCGAAGGCGAGGGTTGCGGATCCGGCCGGCTCGATGTGCATCTCGTCGACGTCGATGCCATGGCCGAGCTGAATCAGGAGCACATGGACGCCGTCGGCCCCACCGACGTGTTGTCCTTTCCGCTCGACTGCGACGACGACGTCCTCTTCGACGAAGCCGACGAGCGCCTTCTGGGAGACTTGGTGCTGTGCCCCGTGGTCGCCGCTGAGCAGGCCGCCGGCCACGTCGGTAGCTTCGACGGTGAGATGGCATTGTTGGTCATCCACGGTGTCCTGCACATCCTGGGCTTCGACCATGCCGATGCCCAGGAACTGACCCACATGCAGGCCCGGGAGCGGATCTACCTCGAACCGCTCGGCCACGCCCATCCGGGCCCGGTGACATGAACAGCGTGGTGCCATGAACGGTGTGATGCCATGAATAGCCTGCTCCTGCCGGCGGCCGGAGTCGTCGTGTCGTTGTTCGTGGCCGCGGTGCTGGTCGCGGGCGAGACCGCGTTGGCGTTTACCAGCGTCGCTCGCCTCGAGTCGCTCCGTAACGAGTCGGCCAAGACGCAACAGCGTGTGGTGAGGGTTGCGAAGCTCCTCAACGGGTCCCACGAGATCCTCGATCCCCTCCGGCTGGCCATCGTCACGCTCCGCCTGGCCGAAGCCTCCGTCGTGGCGCTCGTCGCCGCCGATCGGCTGCCCGTGGTTGGCGCGGTTGCCCTGATGCTGGCGAATCTGGTGGTGGTCTTCGTCATTACCGAAGCGCTGCCGCGCATTCTGGGCACGCTGCACGCCGAGCGGGCTGCTCTCGCCCTGTCGCCTTTCATGGCCGCCTTCGTCGGGTCGTTCCCGATGCGTCTCATCGCCGGCGTGTTGGTGCGTCTTGCCAACGTCATCGCGCCGGGCAAGGGGCTGCCGAGAGGGCCGTTCCCCCAAGAACTCATCGCCATGGCCGACGCAGCGGTGGAGGATTCGGTCATTGACGAGGACGAACGTGACCTCATCGAATCGGTCATCGAATTCGGCGCCACCGTCGTTCGGGAGGTCATGGTTCCCCGCACCGACATGACGACGATCGAGGCCGAGTCGTCGGTCGCCGACGCGCTCCAGATCAGTTCCGCCGAGGGTTACAGCCGGCTGCCGGTCGTCGGCGAGAGCGTCGACGACGTCACCGGATTGGTCTACGTGAAGGATCTCATCCGGGCCGAGCTCGACGGACGCGCCGGCGACCGAGTCGAGTTGCTCCTGCGCCCCGCGCACTTCGTTCCCGAGACAAAGAAGGTCGCAGAACTCCTGAAAGAGATGCAGCAGCAGAGTTTTCACATGGCCGTGGCCGTCGACGAGTACGGCGGAGTCGCGGGACT
>JAQCHM010000148.1 GCA_027730885.1 Actinomycetota bacterium
AGCATCTCGTTGCGGTGGTCGCCGCGCCAGTAGGCGCCGGCCACCTTCATCAGCTTGAAGTGCCCCAGCTTGCCGGTGTCGGGGACGTGGGGGCCGACGCACATGTCGACGAAGTCGTCAGTGTTGCGGTAGAAGCTGATGACCTCAGCGCCGGCCTCCCCCGCCAGATCGCCGGCCTCGCCGCCGGCGACCGCGTCGATGATCTCGCGCTTGTACTGGTGGGCCGCCATCAACGTCCGCGCATCGGCCGCGCTCATCTCGGTGCGGATGAAGGGCTGGCGGGCCTTCACCACTTCGCGCATCTTGGCGTCGATCGCCGCGAGGTCGTCGTCGTTGAACGTCTTGCCGTCAGGGAGCTCGAAGTCGTAGTAGAAGCCGTCCTCGATGGGCGGGCCGATGGCAAAGGTTGCCCCGGGCCAGAGCTCGAGCACCGCTTGGGCCAGCACATGGGCCGTCGAGTGACGCAGGGTGTGCAGTGCCTCTTCGGAATCGAGGGTGACGATGGCGACCATCGCCCCATCACGAAGGGCGACATCGAGATCCTGCTCGACGCCGTCGACCACCGCGATGACGGCGTCCTTGGCCAGGCGTTTGCCGATGTCTGCCGCCAGGTCGGCTCCGGTGGCGCCCTCAGGAAGCGTGCGTTCGGAGCCGTCAGGGAGTTTTACCAGGATGTTGGACACCCGCGCAAGTCTAAGGGTCAAGCATCGGCGGCCCGAACGATTAACCCGCGGAGCTCAGACCAGCAGATCGACGCCGAGAAGCCGGGCGGCTCGAGTGACATCGGCACCGGCCTCGACCGCCCGATCGATCGCTTCGATGGCACGGGGGATGTCGAGGTCGTCGTCGAGAGCGGCACGAACCTCGTCGAGCGCTCCGTCACCGAGTTCGCCCTCGCCCCGGCCGGCGACGGCGCCCAGCCAGCGGTCAAGGCGAGCCTGGGCCGTCGGCATCAGCTCGTCCGACCATTCCCACTCGGTCCGGTAGTGGTTGGAGATGACCCCGAGACGGATGGCTCGGGTGTCGAACGTCTTGCGGAGTTCGCTGACGAACACCAGGTTGCCGAGTGACTTCGACATCTTCTGTCCGTCCATCCGCACCATGGCCTGGTGCATCCAGTGCCGCACGAAGGGCTCACCGGTTGCCGCCTCGGACTGGGCAGCCTCGCACTCGTGATGGGGGAAGATCAGGTCACCGCCACCGCCGTGCAGATCGACCGTTGACCCCAATTCGCGCAGCGCCAGCGCCGAACACTCGACGTGCCAGCCGGGGCGGCCAGGTCCCCAGAGCGACTCCCATGCCGGCTCGCCCTCCTCAGAGGGCTGCCACAGCACGAAGTCCAGCGGGTTTCGTTTGTTGGGGTCGTCGGGCCGACCGCCGCGCTCGGCCGCGCACGCGAGCATCGTGGCCGAGTCGTAGCCCGAGATCGAACCGAACTTGTCCCAACGGGAAACGTCGAAGTACACCGCTCCGCCGGCCTCGTAGGCGTAGCCACGATCGAGCACCATGCCGATGAACCCTCGAATGTCGGCGATGGCCGACGTCGCGCGGGGCTCAGACCAAGAGGGCAGCATGTCGAGGGCGATCATGTCGTTGTCGAACCGCGCGGTCTCTGCCGCGGCGAGATCGAGGTAGTGGACACCAAGTTCGCGGGCCTTGTCCAGGATGCTGTCGTCGACGTCGGTGATGTTACGAACGCAGCGGGTCTCGTGGCCTCGATCCCGCAACCGTCGCTGCAGCACGTCATAGGTGAGGTACACCGCTGCGTGCCCGAGGTGGGTTGCGTCATAGGGCGTGATGCCGCACGTGTACATGAGGACGATCGGCCCTGGCTCGAAGGGCACGACCTCGCG
This sequence comes from Actinomycetota bacterium, assembly GCA_027730885.1. GTDB lineage: Bacteria > Actinomycetota > Acidimicrobiia > Acidimicrobiales > SZUA-35 > JAHECQ01. The sequence goes on from JAQCHM010000148.1 coordinate 1,854, forward strand.
ACGAGCCGTGTCGTACAGGCGCATGGGCTTGGCCACGGCGGGATCGATGGAGGCTGGGCTGTCAACGAGCGTCACGGGTCGGAGGCTAGCGAAATCCCGAGGATCTGCGTAACCAGCGTCCGCTTGGGCTAGTCAATGAGGTGTGGGAATTCTCGATAACAAGCATCTGCTCATCACTGGTGTGCTCACCGATGACTCGTTGGCCTTCGGCGTCGCCAAGAAGGCGCAGGAGGAGGGGGCCGACATCGTCCTCACCGGGTTCGGCCGAGCGCTCAGCCTCACTCTGCGCACGGCTCGAAAGCTGGACCCGGTGCCCGAAGTGCTCGAACTCGACATCGCCAACGCCGACCACGCTGCCGCGGTCACCGAACACCTTCGACAGAAGTGGGGGCGGGTCGACGGGGCGCTGCACTCGATCGGGTTCGCCCCTGCGGCCTGCCTCGGCGACGACTTCTTCGGTGCGACCTGGGACGACGTCTCGGTCGCGGTGCAAGTCTCGGCCTACTCGCTGCGGAGTCTCGCCGACATCGTCCGACCGTTGATGACCGAGGGCGGTTCGCTGGTGGGGCTCACCTTCGATGCGACCGTGGCGTGGCCGGCCTACAACTGGATGGGCATGGCCAAGGCCGCCATGGAGTCCCTGAACCGCTACTTAGCTCGCGAGCTGGGAAAGGACCGGATCCGCTGCAACCTGGTGGCGGCGGGGCCCATGCGGACCATCGCGGCCAAGTCGATCCCCGGGTTCGCGACGTTCGAGGAGGAATGGGTGAAGCGGGCGCCGCTGGGTTGGGACGTCAACGACTCCACCGGCGTGGCCAAGGCGTGCGCCGCGCTGCTCTCGGACTGGTTCCCCCACACCACCGGACAGATCATCCATGTCGACGGCGGCTACTCGATCATCGGAGCCTGAGTCCTGCGTCGCTAGCAGGCCGTCCGAGTCGCGGGGTAAGGGTTCACCGCTCCCCCACCACCCGGGTGGATCTCGAAATGTAGGTGAGGCATTCCTGCCGCGTTCCCGTCATCGCCGACATAGCCGATGACTGTTCCCGCCGACACCGATCCGCTCGCGCCGTAACCCGACATGTGCGTGCCGTAGTAGTAGTTCCCGTCGTTGCCGTTGAGGTAGAACGACCGCCCGCCGACGCGGTTCGACCGATGAGACACCGTGCCCCCGACCGGGGCGACCACGGGGGTTCCCGTTGAGGCCATCATGTCGACACCCTTGTGCCGGCGTCCACCGGATCGAGGGAATCCCCAACTGTCGATGAACGACACCGCGCCGCTCACCGGACAGAACTGCAGCACCCCGCTGCCGGCTCCCGAACCACCACCTGCGCCGCGGCCTCTCGAGCCCCCGGAACCTCCACCCCGACGGGCGTTCTCGGCCGCAGCAATCTTCGCGGCCCGGCGGCGTTCGGCTTCGATGCGCTCGCGTTCGAGTTCCTCGAGCCGCTCCAACTCCTCACCGAGCTCGGCCCGCTTCTCACGTAGCCCGCTCACCGCCGTATCCTGTTCAGCCAAGCTGGCGTCGACCGCGGCCTTGGCCAACGCCAGATCCTCGAACAGACCCCGGAACTGTTCGAGCGATTCGGTGTCCCTGCCGATGGCGGCGTCGGCCAGCACTTCGGCTCGGAGGGACGAGGTCACGTCCTGAGTGTCGAGGAGAGCGCTGGCACCCGGCCCTTCCACGAAATCGGTGATCGCCGCCGCCTGCACCTCGCCCATCAGCCCGTCGACCTCGGCCTGCAGCAGCCCGGCCTGGGTCACCGCTCCGTTGGCTTCGAGCTGGAGCTGACTGAGACGCGTCTCGGCATCGGAGAGCTCCTGGGTGAGCTGCTGCACCCGCTCACGCGTCTCCACCAAACCCGCAGTCCTGGCCGCCTGGACAGGGCCGGGGGCAGCGACGACGACCACGCTCGCAAGACAAGCCAGCGCGGCGAGCACCATCGTGATGTTCCAACGTCGCCCTCGGGACACGGCCGCAGGTTAGCGGCCCCGACGCCTCCGCGCACCATGAAGGGTGGGTAACAATCACTCAGAGTGGTGACTCGTTCACTGCACGAAGATCGGATTCGACCAACGCGCGGATGATCTGTTCGACCGACACCACTCCGACGGGCTCACCGTCGCCGATGACCACCGCGAGCTGACGACGCAGACGACGCATCGTCCGCAGCACATCGATGACGGGACGGTCAGCCCGCACGAGCACCATGGGGCGATGGAGCGCCGCGGGGATGGGGGTGAACCGCTCCGACGGTTCGATGCTCAGGAGGTCCTTCGCGTGCAGATAACCGACCAGACGCATCTGCCCCCGAGCCGAGGCGACGATCGGCAACCGCGTCTGTCCCGAGTCCAGGATCACTCGCTCGGCCTGGGCCGGGGTTGCCCCGAAACGGACGGTTGCAATGTCGGCGACCGGCGTGGCGACGTCGGACACCGGCCGCTGGGCGAATCCCAGCGCGTCGTGCAACAGTTCGGCGCTGTCGCCCTCGAGCGCGCCCTCCTCGAAGGCGTTGGCGACGATCGATGCCAGTTCGGACACCGAGTGGCTCGTCTTGAGTTCGTCGCGGGGTTCGACGCCCATGAGTCGACAGCTCAGGTTGGCCAACCAATTCAAGAACTTCACGAACGGCCGCACGCACCACAAGTACGCGCGGTACGGCAGGACCAGGATCGATGTCGTCCGCTCGGCGCCGGCGATCGCGAGGTTCTTCGGGATCATTTCGCCGACGACGAGATGGAGGAACGCGACGATGCTCAAAGCGACAACGAAGCTGCCGATGCGGGTCACGTCCTCCGAGAACGTCGAACCCAGCAGCGATTCGAGCACGATGGCGACCGCAGGCTCGCCCACATACCCCAGCGCCAGTGACGCCACGGTGATTCCCAGCTGCGCTCCCGCCAGCTGCATGGTGAGGTCGGAGATGCTGGCCAACGCCGCCTCGGCCACCCTCCCGCCCTTCTCGGCTCGTGCTTCGAACACCGACCGCTTGGCGGCCATGATGGCGAACTCGTAGGCGACGAAGAAGCCGTTGACGAAGATCAGCAGCAGCGACGCTAGCAGCGAGTAGGCGAGCGCCGAGCCCGACAGGTGATGCCCGGCCTCAGCCGCAATGAGCAAACCGCTCACCTGGTTACCACACGATCCACGCTCTTGGCCGTGGCTGGGTCATCGGGGGCAACCAGCTGTACCGACGCGATCCGATGACGGTCCATCTCGACCACCTCGAGGGTCCAGCCACCGGCCGACACCTGCTCCCCCGCTGCCGGAATATGTCCGAGCTCGGCCAGCATGAAGCCCGCAATGGTCTCGTAGTCACCCTCGGGCATGTCGAATCCACTGGCGTCGGCAACTTCGTCCGAGGTCCTGGTTCCGGCGACGACGAAGACACCACGGCGCACGACGGTCAGCGGCGCCTCGACGTCGTACTCGTCGTCGATGTCCCCGGTGATCTCTTCCAGGACGTCCTCGAGTGTGATGACACCGGCGGTACCTCCGTGCTCGTCGATCACGACGAACAGCTCCGCCTCGAGCGTCCGGAAGTCGTCGAGCACGTCCAGCAGGGAGCGGGTCTCGGGCACGACGTGGGCCTCGGTCATCAAGGTCGCAACCGGCTCGGTTCGACGAACGCCGATCGGCAGACCGAACAACGCAGTGACAGAGATGACCCCGCGAATGTCGTCGAGGTCCTCACCATAGATCGGGTAATGGCTGTGCCCGGTCGCCAAGGCAAGGTCGTGGACTTCTCCGACGACCCCGGTGACCGGAACCGCTTCCAGATGCACTCGAGGCGTCAGGGCCTCGGCCGCAGTCTTCTCGCCGAACCGCAACGTCCGCTTCAGAAGGTTGAGCTCCTCGGCCCGGAGCGAGCCCGAATCACCCGAGGCCCGGATCAGGTACTCGAGCTCCTCGAGCGAACGGACGGCGGCCAGCTCCTCCTGTGGCTCCACACCGAGACGTCGGACGGCCCAGTCGGCGACGCCGTTGAACAACCGGACGAACGGGCCCAGCACGGTGAAGATCACGGTCACGATCGGGGTGACCGCAAGAGCGACGGCCTCGGGTTTGGCGATCGCGAGGTTCTTGGGAATCAGCTCGCCGACGACCATCGAGAACACGGTCGCAAGGAACAAGGCGAGCACCACCGACAACGTCGAGCCCTCGGTTCCACCCAAGGCCTCGACGACCGGATCGATGAGATCGCCGACCAGAGGCTCGGCCAGGAACCCCAACACCAGACTGGTGACGGTGATGCCCAATTGTGCGCCGGCGAGGTAGAAGGACAGTCGCTTCAGGGCCACCAACACCAGCCGTGCCGGACGCGAACCCTCTTCGGCCCGGGCGTGCAGACGGGCCCGGTCAGCGGCCAGCAAGGCGAACTCGATGGCCACGAAAAGTCCCGTCGCGGCGACAAGCAGCAGCATGACGATCAGACCCAGGAATGTGGACACCTCCGGTGAGGATAGTGGTTGGCGCGAAGCGAAAGGGCGAACGACCTGGCGCTAGGTTCGCTCGGATGGACGCCCCACTTCTCTCGCTGACCGAAACGTCGGTGGTGATCGACCGCCGAACGGTCCTACAGCAGCTCTCCTGGGAGATAACGGTCGATCAGCACTGGGTGATCATCGGACCGAACGGCAGCGGCAAGAGCACGTTGGTACGCCTGGCCGGACTGCAACTCCACCCCTCGGCGGGATCGCTCCACCTCCTCGGGCATGAACTCGGACGGGTCGACGTCCGGCCGCTCCGAGCGAAGATCGGGTTGGCATCTGCCGCTCTGGCCTCGCAGCTCCGGGGTCGTCTCACCGCAGAAGAGATCGTTCGATGCGGACGAACGGGTGCCCTCGAACCCTGGTGGCACACCTACACCGACGCCGACTCCGCTGCGGCGCTGGCCGCCCTGGGTCGCGTCGGCCTCGATGGTTTCGCCGAGCGCACCTTCGCCACCCTCAGTTCGGGCGAGCGCCAGCGAGTGCTGATGGCGCGGGCCCTGGTCAACGAGCCGGCGCTGTTGCTGCTCGACGAACCAACGGCAGGACTCGACCTCAGCGGGCGCGAGGAACTGGTCACGACGCTCGTCGGCTTGGCCGAGACCGGCCCGTCAACTGTTCTCGTCACCCATCACGTCGAGGACGTCCCACCAACGTCGACCCATGTGCTGGCGCTGAAGGACGGGCGGGTCATAGCCAGTGGACCCATCGAGCCCACGCTCACCGCCGAGGTCATGTCCGAGGTCTTCTCGATGCCGATCGAACTGCACCGGACCGATGGGCGCTACTCGGCCCGGGCTCAGTCTCGGTCCGCCAGCGCGGATTCGCGGAGAGCAAACTCCTGGTCGGAGACGACCTTCAAGAGCGGGTAGGGGTTGACCGGATCGCCCCCGTTCGGATGGACCTGCATGTGCAGGTGCGGAGGCGTACCCACGGCGTTCCCCGTTGTTCCCACATAGCCGAGCACGTCTCCCGCTTCGACCACCCGGCCCTCGGCCAGCTTTGGGGCGAAGGCCGAGAGATGGGCGTAGTACCAGTCGGTGCCGGACTCGCCTCGCAGCCACAGACGCAGACCACCGAGTCGGCCCGAGCCGATCTGGGTCACGATTCCACGTTCGGCGGCCAGGAGGGGGGTGCCGGCCGGAGCGAAGAGGTCGATGCCTTCGTGCCAGTGCTCATCCGCGGTTCCGGTCAGGCGGGGGAAACCCCAGGAATCGATGAGCGGGACCTCGTAGGGCCACTGGATGGGGAAGATGACACCTTCGATGTAGATCTAACTGCCGGCCGCGAAGGCCTCGAGCTCCCGCTCGGCCTGCTCGATGGCCGAGGCTTTCTCCTCAACCACCGCCACCGCACCGACCATCGAGTCGCGGTTGACCTGCTCCCGGTCGAAGAGCCCCAAGGTCTGAGCATCGAGTGCTTCGCGGAGCCGGTCGTACTCGGCGATCACCTCTTCGTCGGTCTCGAACACCGTCTCGACCAACGTCTGACGGGCTTCGTGCT
>JAQCHM010000149.1 GCA_027730885.1 Actinomycetota bacterium
ACCCAACCGGCGTCCGAGCTCGGCCTGTTGCAGCCGTTCGCTGACCACATCGCGGGTCAGGAAGTTGTCACGCACGAAGCCACCGAGACTCTCGCCGATCTGATCCTTGCGCTTCTTGATGATGGCGGTGTGGGGAATCGGTAGGCCCAACGGGTGACGGAAGAGGGCGGTGACTGCAAACCAGTCGGCCAACGCGCCCACCATTGCCGCTTCGGCGGTCGCCCGCACATAACCCCAACCCGGCCGCGACTCCTCTTGAATGCGGGCCAGAACGAAAACCACCGCGGCCACGAACAGCAACGAGGTCGCCAAGCGCTTCATCTTCTTCAGATCGGCCCGGCGCCGGGCGTCGGTCTGGGCCGGTTCGCTCGCCACCCGATCGGTGGTCACCGCTGGAAGGGGTACAACTCGGGGAGGTCGAGGAGTTGGGTCAACTCGTCGAGCGCTCGACAGGTCTCGTCGATGAACTGATGGTCGCGCAGGTCGTCCGGCCGCAGCTCGTCGCGATAATGGCGGTCGACCCAGCCCTCGAGGGCATCCAACGAGGTGTCGTCGACGATCACACGGCCGGACAACGCTGCTTGTTCGCTCTCGGTCAACACCACGCGGAGCCGGACGCACGCGGGGCCGCCGCCGTTGCGCATGCTCTGGCGAAGGTCGACGATGCGGACCTCGCCGATCGGACCCGACGACGCCACCAATTGTTCGACGTAGCGGCCAGTCGACGGGGTCTCGGCCACCTCGCCCGGCGCCACGAGGAGCATGCGTCCGCTCGGCACGGTGAGGAGCTGAGCATTGAACAGGTACGAAGCGATCGCGTCGTCCAGGGGCACCTCGGCCTCGGGTACTTCGATCAGCTCGACCCACTCTGGTAGGTCGCGGCGCACGGCGTCCCGATCGGCAAAGGCCCCTTCGTGGGCGAAGAGCACGGACTCGTTGGCGACTGCGACGACGTCGTTGTGGAACGCCCCGGAGTCGATCGCGACCGGCGACTGGCGGACCAGCATCGTCCGGTCAGCTGCCAGGCCGTGCGAACGGGCGACCAACGCCGACGCAAGTCGGGACTGGCGCCGCGGGAAGCCCAGCGTCGGAGCCTCACCGGGCTCCGCCCCGAACACGAACATCTCGACCCCTGCCTCACAGTGCGAGCGAGCCAGGCGGCTATGGTTGGCCGCCCCTTCGTCGGCGAAGGCCGCAGCTGCCGGCAACGCATCGTGGACGACGAATCGTTCGGGGTCGGCAAACACTCGGCTGAGCATCGACCGGGTCTGGACCGACTCGAATGATCGGTGGGCCGTCGACACGAGGTTCGCCGGAGTCAGATGCACGCGGCCATCGGCGCAATCGGCCGAGGGGGACACCGTGGCCGCGTTGGCCGCCCACATCGACGAGGCCGACATGGCCGTCGCGAGCAGAGCCGGGGACACCGCCGACAGTTGGGTGAGCGCGTCGACCGGCGCGAGATGGCCGACACCGAGGCCCCCCAAGGCGGTCGGATCCGGACGCTGCGGCGGCGGCAGCACCCCCTGCGCGGGTCCCAGCTCGTGCAGGATACGCATCTTGGCCAGACCCTGCCGGGCCGCGAGGCGAGGGTTCGACGGGGCGCCCGCGCTCTTCATCGACGCCCGGTTACCGAAGGACAGTCCCGCATAGTTGTGGGTCGGTCCGACGATCCCGTCGAAGTTCACCTCGTTGGCTGCGCTGCTCACGATCCGGCCATCGTACCCCTCCGAGCACGGTCCATCGGAAGCACGGTCTATCGGGGGGACTCGACCGATTCGAGCGGCACCACCGAGATCAGGGCACCGGTCGCGATGGACAATCGCCGCGCGGTCGACGAGCTGATCGCGATCGAACCATCGGCCCGCAGATCGACCTGGCCGCGGGTGGCGGCGAAGTCGCTCACGCTCACCGTCGAGACCAACGCGTCGGTCGGGCCGGCCGCGTCGTCGATCACAGCCGAAGCGACGATCCGACGCCGAGCGCTGGTGGTCTGACTCAGCGATCGCATGATCGTCGGTCCGCCGTCGACCGGGTCGTACATGCCGTTCGGTCGGAGGTCCTCGGCCCGCAGCAGGCAGAAGGCGGGTTGCGATGCTGCGTTCACCGGACCCAGGCTGCCGAGCAGCTCGGGGGTGAGCGTGATGACCCTGCGGCTCAACAGCGCAATCCGGGCCGGGTCCGTCTGCAGTGCTCGTTCGGCGTCAGGCGAGGTCGGCCACTCGGGGAGGAAGCGAGCACCGAACGAGCGCCAGAACGGAGCGGTGCCGTCGCTGTCGAAGACGCCGCGGAGATGGCTCACCAGCAAGGGCGGAACCTGCGAACCGACGATGAGGAGGAACAGAAGACGCCTGCGCGACAACAGGGTGCCGTGCCCGGCGCCGCGACCGGCGGGCGCCAGGAAGGTGCTGTTGAGTTCGGTGCGGGTCCACGGCGTCGACGAGCTGCGGGCAACAAGCCCGTTGCCGTCCTCACTGGTCCGGATGTGGACCGCCAAGTTGAGCACTCGATCCTTGAAGACCACACCGGAGACGCCGATCAGCCGCCCGTCGGCCTCGGCGAGCACGAAGAACAACGATCGGCTGACCCCGCGCTGCGTCTGCATGCGGCCGGCTGCCAGGTCGACCAGCACCTCGCTCGGACTCCTGGGCCAACTCGGCGGCGTGGGCTGCCGAGTGCGGGAGTGAGGTCATGCCGGTGAGATCGTCGACGTTGTCGGAGACCAAACGCCAGAATGCCTCGGCGGCGGCTCGCCGCAAGGGCCGCAGGATCGCACTCATGCTCGATGGCGGTCGATGATCTCGACCACGAGCGCGGCCCGACGAGGGAGCGATTCGAGTAGGGCGAATTCGTCAGGGCTGTGGATGCCGCCCCCGCAGATCCCGAGACTTTCGACGTTGACCAGGCCGGCTGCCGCGAGGTCGTTGCCGTCACAGGAACCACCCGTGTCCTCGGCCAGTACCGACTGCCCCAAGGCCTCGGCGGCTGCGACGACCTCCGCCAGCAACTCGTCCAGGGCTGCGGATCGTTCCTTCGACGGGCGGGCAGACGTCCAGTGCACCATCGCCTCGATGCCGTCCGACGTGGCCTCGGTGACGGCGGCGGCGAACGCGGTTTCGATGGTTTGGTGCGCTGCCGCCGAGTCGACCCGGACATTGAAACTGCCGACGGCAAGGTCGGGCACTGCGTTGAGGACGCCGCCGCCGCTGACACGTCCACAGTTCACGGTCACGCCCGGCGACCCGTTGTGGCCTTCGAGGCGCTGGACCAATCTGGCCAACGCCAGGATGGCCGAGCGACCGTCGCCGTGGGAGCGTCCCACGTGAGCGGAGCGTCCGTGGACCACCAGATGGGCGGTCAGCGATCCCTTGCGGGCCGCGGCCACGCCGCCCGAGGGCAACGCGGGTTCGAAACCCAACCCGAGACGGCAACCATCGCCGAGGGCCTGCAGCCACGCTTTGGACCCGGCCGATCCGACCTCTTCGTCGGGCACCGCGGCGAGGCGCCACCCGACCTCCTCGCGCCACGGGGCGGCTTCGATGGCGCGCAATGCCTCGACCGCGGCCACCAGCCCGCCCTTGCAATCGGCGACACCGGGGCCGAGGAGCGTGTTGCCCGATCGGGTCACCTTCTGGAAGGCGCTGTCGTGGGGGTAGACGGTGTCCAGGTGACCGAAGACCAACACCTGCAAGGGAGCGTCGGGACGCTTGGTCGCAACGAACGCACGGCCGACAGCCTGACGGTCGAGTTCGCCGCGGTCGGTCATCACGGGAGTCGGCCCAATGTCGGGGGCTTCGAGCCGATCGGGTCGCAGCTCGAGGACCAACTCGCCGAGGCGTTCGCCGCAACGGTTGACGCCGTCGACGTTGAACGATCCCGAGTTGATCTCGGCCAAGCCGATGACCGTCGAAGCCAATCGCTCGAGGTCGTTGGCCAGTCTCGACTGGAGGTCGGCGGCGGTACCCGTCAGGCTAGCTTGGCAAAGAGTCGCTTGGCCTGCTCGGCCGCTTTGGCTCGTACCTCGTCGAGGTCGACCAGCGTGGGCAGGCCATCGCGCAGCACCGGTTCACCGTCGACGACGATGTCGATGGCCCGAACGCCCGGGCTGTAGGCCAGGTGCCACGGTTCCATGGTCGGGTAGTTCCAGGACACGATGTCGTCCTTGGCCTCGGGCATGAGATCCCAGCCTGCTTCGAGCCATCCCCACGCCACCTCCGGGCTAGCGGTGACATCGAGCTCACGAAGCTTCACGAAGGCCAGACGGAACTCGTCGAGCATGTCGGCCCCGATGCCGTCGGTGCCGAGTGCGACCGGGATCCTGAACCGTGTGGGCTCGGCATAGCCGACAGCGTTGTTCATGTTCGAGCGTGGGTTGTGGGCCAGGGTGCCCTTCAGCTCGATGCCGTCGGGTAGGTAGACGCCATGCACCAGCAGCCAGTCGTCCTGCGCCTTGCGGGCAAGCGCAGTGCCAGGGCCCGAATCGGTGACCCCCTCGGCGACGTGCACGTGCACTCCGACCCCGAGGTCCTCGGCCAGCCCAATGGCCTCATCGATGGTGGCATCGCTGCAGGTGAACGCGGCGTGGACTCCCACCATGCCCCGCCCGCCGGAGCGAAGGAAGCGATCGTTCTCGGCCAACCCGGCGGTCGCCCCGCCGCGACCGTTGCGGTCGGTCACCCCGTAGGAGCAACTGACCCGCACGCCGACCTCGGCACAGGCATCGGCGATGACCGAGAGGCTCCCGTCGATGGCGTTCGGCGATTCGTGATGATCGACGATCGCGGTGCAGCCCGACATCAGCGCCTCGACCGCTCCGAGCTTGGCCGACCACTCGATCATCTCCAGGTCGAGCGCCGAGTCGAGCCGCCACCACACATGCTCGAGGATCTGCAGAAAGCGCTCAGGCGTGTGCTCGGGGGCCGGCATGCCGCGTGCCAGCGTCGAGTACAGGTGGTGATGGCTGCACACCAAACCAGGCGTGACACCATTGAATTCGCTCATGAGTTGACCGTACTCCCCTTCCCCTCCCGCAATCGGGAGTGCGACGGTACAGAAAACGGTACTGGGGCACTCCCGATGCCGGGTCTCGGTCGGATCGGGAGTGTGGAGGTACCGAAAACGGTACTCAGGCACTCCCGATGCCGGTGGGTGGTGGGGGTCAGCGGGCGAGAGCGAGGAGGACGTCGAGAAGGACGTTGGCGCCGGCCTCGAGGTCGTCGGGGTCGGTGTGTTCGGCGGGATTGTGGCTGAGGCCGCGGTGGCTGGGGGTGAAGATCATCGCGGTCGGGCAGACCCGGGCCAACATCTGCGCGTCATGACCGGCCCCCGAGGGCATCCGCAGGGTCGACAGGCCTTGCGCCTGGGCCGCCGACTCCACGAGATCGATGATCGCTGGATCGAAGATCACCGGCTCGAACCGAGCCAGCGTCCGGGTCTCGTAGCCGACGCCCTCGGCCGCGGCCAGGGAGGCGAGACGGGCCAGAACTCGCTCTTCCGCCGACCGGAGCACCTCCTCGTCGGTGTTGCGCAGATCGACGGTCATGGTCACCCGCGCGGGAACCACGTTGACGAGGTTGGGTGAGAACTCCATCCGTCCGACCGTGCCCACCTGGGGGTGACCCAACTCGATCGCCAGCTCACGCACGAAGATGCCGAGCGCAACCGCCACCACACCGGGGTCGCGCCGAAGGCGCATCGGCGTCGTGCCCGCGTGGTTGGATTGGCCGACGATGGTGACCTCGGTCCACGAGATGCCCTGGACGCCGTCGACCACCCCGATCTGGATACCGGCCTCCTCCAGCACCGGACCCTGTTCGATGTGCAGTTCGACGAATGCCGTGGGGGCGAGGCCCGGCGTGGGCGCCGAGCCGAGATAGCCGATGCGCTCCAGCTCTGCGCCGACGGTCGACCCGTCGATGCCCACCGTGTCATGGGCCTCCTCTGCCGACAGTCCACCGACGTACACCAGCGAACCCATCATGTCGGGGGCGAACCGGGCGCCTTCCTCGTTGGAGAAGAAGGCAACGGCCAACGGATGCCGGGTCGTGATGCCGTGCTAGGCCAGCGTCTCGATCACCTCGAGCCCGGCGAGAACCCCGAGGTTGCCGTCGTAACGACCACCCGTGGCGACGGTGTCGATGTGACTCCCCGTCATCACCGGCGGGAGATCCTCGGTTCCCGGCCGCACGCCGATGACGTTGCCGATTGCGTCGATGCGGACCTCGAGCCCGAGGTCGTCCATCCACGCCCGAACGAGATCCCGACCAGCCTGGTCGGCATCGCTGAAGGCCAGACGGGACGAGCCGGCGGTGCCCTCGATGCCTCCGATGTCGGACAGGGAAGTCAGCCGTTCGAGCAGCCGATCGCGGTTGATTCTCATGCGGCGCCTCCCGAGGTCAGCCGAGACACCTGGTGGACGAGGAACGCAAACTCACTCAACCGGTCGAGACAGAACGGGACGAAGCGAGGCAGGGTGGACGTCGGCGGTAGCGGATCGTGCCAGCCGATCCGCACAGCCCGATCGCCGACCGGTCCGACCAGCGCAGGGCTGGGCGGCGGAGGCGGCACGGCGAAGGGGGTGGGTCGACGAGGCGGCGGGACCGGCGGCTGCGCCTCGGGAGTGAACCCGATGACCGACAGCGTCGGATGGTGGGCCAACCCGGCGGTGGTAGCCACTTGGGTCGGAACCTCGAGGTCCCAGCGGTCGGACGCGCTCGGCGTGGCCCACCGGACCCCGAAGGCGAAGCCGACGGTGTCGTGGCCGATCCGGATCCGCAGCCAGGTATCGGGCCCAAAGGTCGCTGCGTCGAGCCCGAAGGTCAGCAGGGTGTAGTCGAGATACCCGTCGCCGGCTTCGAGCGGGGACACCGAGGTGGCCGGCGCAGCGATGCCGAGACGATCGGCCAAGGGTTCGGCCAACGCATCGGCCAGGTGCTCGGCGGGCAACAACAGTCCCGCCACCAGGCGCTCGGCGTGGACCGCGTAGTCGTCCTGGGTCCACTGGGGTGCTTTGGACAACAGCGCCATGGCGCCCCAGTCAAACCCCTCGAACGGACGCCTCATCGGTCGGTGGCCCCCGATGGATTGACGCCGGCGGCTCGCAGCCCGGCCCGGACGCGGGGCGGTGTCAAGGGGAACGAGTCGAACCAGACGCCGGTGGCGTCGAACAACGCTGCGACGATGGCCGGCGCGTACGGCAGCATCGGCATCTCGGCCATGCCCCGCACTCCGAATGGTCCACGCGGGTCGGGGACCTCGACCAGTTCGGTCCGAACCTGCTCGGGGACGTCGCCGATGCCGGGAATGAGGTAGCCCGACAGTCGAGGGCTGAGCACGCGTGCACCGACCACGTGGAGTTCCTCGTACAACGCATATCCATGGGCCTGGACGACGGCACCCTCGACCTGACCGGTCGCGAGCTGCGGGTTGATGACCCGTCCGACGTCGACCGCGCACACCACGTCGTGGACCACGACGTGGCCGGTCTCGATGTCGACCGTCAGGTCGACGGCCTCGGCCACGTAGCCGTAGGCGAAGTTGGGGACCGTCGGAGCAACACCTTCGGGATCGAGCATCTCGGTGGGCGGGGGCGTGTAACGGAAGTAGCCACGAGCCGGGCGGGCGCCGTCACGCCAGGCCTTCTCGGCTTCCTCAGCCGCGCCGAGGATGGCGTTGCCGGTCATCCACGACAACCGCGACGCCGAGGCCGAACCGGAATCACCGCTGGTTGCGGTGTCGGAGAACACCGGAGTGATCGCCTCGACGGGAAGACCGAGGGCCTCCGCCGCCATCTGGAGGAACGCAAGGTGCGCCCCTTGGCCGACCT
>JAQCHM010000150.1 GCA_027730885.1 Actinomycetota bacterium
CCTACTGGTCGGCCCGCGCTGCCCGCGGTGAGGGTCTGGCCACGATTGCTGCCAACTTCCGGGAGGCGCCCGAGTGGCGTCAGCACTACGGCAGCTCGACCAACCACGCGCAGCTGGTCGACGTCATGTACCGAAACGTCCTGGACCGGACCCCCGACGACGCCGGGCGAGCGTACTGGCTCAGCCGGCTCACGAGCGGGGAGCTGACCCCGCTCCGCCTGTTGATGTTCTTCCCCGAGTCCTCAGAGAACGTGGGTCGCGCCAACACGCTCCCCCCACCGGGCTGAGCGGTCAGCTTTTCGGGAGGCGGTAGACGAAATCGCAGTGGCTGGCGCCGCCCATGATCGTCTGGGTGCGGGTGAACTCGATGTTGGAGTTGAAGCCCTGCACCATGGTGCCGTCCCGGTTGCAGGAGAGGGTTGCCCCCAGATCTTCAAGCCCGAGGGACCGGTACATCTCGGCGTACTTGCAGCGGGTCACGTTGAAGGCGAACGTTTCGTCGGTCTGTTCGACCAGTTCGGTTTCGAGGGCCCCACCCTTGCTCCAGTTGCCCATCGAGTTGGCGAATTGGACGAGATCGTTGCCGCCCATCTGGGCTGCCAGTTCGGCGCCCTGGGACTGGGCGACCTCGACGACGACCTCTCGAGCGAGGCCGTACACACGGTCCGAACCGAACTCGGCGGCGAAGCGCTCGAGCAGCGGGGCGACGATCCGGGCTTCGATCTCCCTTCGCTTCAGCACTCCGATGTCGTTGAGAGTGTCCGGCGGCAGGTCGGTGGTGTTGTCAGCCATTGCCACAGCCTATTCGGTCGGCCGGAGCGCGTCGATCGGTCCGGACCGAGTGGTTGGATTGAGCAAGGCGCGTGCACCTACGATCGAGCGATGGACCAGATCTGTGATGACCTCGAAGCCGAACACGCAGCGCTCGACGATGTGGTTGCCAACCTCGACGAGGCTCAGTGGAGCGCCACCACCCCCGCCGAGGGCTGGGATGTCAAGGACACCATCGTCCATCTGATCCAGGCCGACATGGCTGCCAGCCTCGCCGTCCGTGACGGCGACCAGTTCCTGGAGACGAAGAAGGCCATTGCCGCAGGCGAAGGTCTCGATTTCTTCGGATCGGTTGGAGGTAAGACCGGCGCCGACGTCCTCGCCTGGTGGCGCGAGGAGCGGGCCACGATGGTCGCTGCGTTCCGTTCACGTGGGCCCAAGGACCGCATCCCCTGGTTCGGCCCGGACATGAGCACTCTGTCGTTCGCCACCGCCCGGCTCATGGAGACGTGGTCCCACGGCCGCGACGTCGCCGACACCCTGGGGGCAGACTGGCCGTCGACCGACCGCATCCGCCATGTGGCCCACATCGGAGTCACCACACGAGGTTGGAGCTACGTCAACCGGGGCCTCACGTTCCCCGGCGGAGACGTTCGCGTCGAACTCGTTGCCCCGTCGGGCGACGTGTGGACCTGGGGCCCCGAGGACGCGGCCGACCGCCTCACCGGCTCGGCCGAGGAGTTCTGCCTCGTGGCCACGCAGCGCCGGCACCCCTCGGACACCGAGCTGCGGGCCGAGGGCGCTCTGGCGGTCGAGTGGTTGGACATCGCCCAGGCATTCGCCGGTCCGCCCACCCTGCCCGAGGGTCGCAAAAGCTGACCGTCCGGAACCGGCCCGAGGATCAGTCCGGCTGGCTGACCGCCGGTCTGCCGGGTCCGGCCTTCTGGGGCGGACGCGGCAGGTTCGGGTGGTCGGGCAGATAGGGCACCAATCCTGCGTCCCACCGGTCCCACGCTTCGCGCAGCTCGGCCACCAGCTCGGGGTGGTGTCGCGCCACGTCGGCTGCCTCTCGCCCGTCGACGGTCACGTCGTACAGGAACTCGTTCTTCGACCAGTACCGCCGTGGCCAGTTCCCCATGATCGCCCGGTCGCGGCCGTCGCGGAGGTACTTGTACTTGCCCCGGCGGAGGGCCCCCTGGCTGGCAATCCGCCAGAGCAGGTCGTGTTCGGGGTAGGGGGCTCCGTCGACCAGCCAGGGCAGCAGCGAGACACCGTCGAGTGGGTAGTCGGGGTGCGGGCCGGCGCCTGCGGCGTCGAGCATCGTCGCGGTCCAGTCCATGGTGATGTTCGGCGCGTCGCTGACCTGGTGGGGATCGACCGCGGCCGGCCACCGCATCACGAAGGGAACCCGGATGCCTCCCTCGGTGAGATCGCCTTTCTCCCCGATGAACGGCCAGTTCATCGACCAGCGTTCGCCACCGTTGTCCGAACAGAAGACGATCAGGGTGTCGTCGGCTTTGCCTGCACCGTCGAGCGCGGCGAGCACCCGACCGATGGCTTCGTCCATCGTCTCGACGAGTTCGGCGTACTTGGCCAACGAGCCAACGTCAGTGTGCAGGAGCGGGAACGGCTGAACGCCGGCCTCGTAGTCGGCGCGGATCTTGGTGCCGACCGCGGCGTCGCCGCGCCCCTCCCACGGCCAGTGGGGCGCGGTGAAGTTGATCTGGAGGTAGAAGGGGTTCACGCGAGGTTCCAGGACGTAGTCCACGGCTCGGTCGGCGACGAGGTCGGTGTAGTAACCGACCGCCTCGACCGGAGTCTCACCTTCGTACAGGTCCTCCTCACCGAGCGTCCCGATGTGCTCGAAGTAGTCGATCGCCCCGTCCAGGTTGCCGAAGAACCTCTGGAACCCGGCCTTGAGCGGCGAGAACCATGGAAGCCAGCCGCAGCGCCACTTCCCGAACATCGCCGTGTCGTAGCCGGCATCGACCAACAGCGACGGCAACGTCGGGTGTCCGGCCCGGTATGCCGTTCAGCTCGTCCCGAGTCCGTAGCGGTTCCTCCAGGCCGGCCTCGAGGCGCCCTGGAGTTCGCCCGGTGTACAGGCTGAAACGAGTCGGTGAACACCAGGAAGAACCGGCATAGGCGTGGGTGAACCTGATGCCGTCTGCCGCCAATTTGTCCAGGTCGGCGTCGCGATGTGCGGGGAGCCGAAACACCCGAGATCAGCCCAACCGAGGTCGTCGACCAGGACGAAGATCAGGTTCGGCCGGACGCCGGGACGCCCCGCCTCTCGACTGGTGAGCTCGCGTTCGTTGGCCGCTTGCGGCGGCGTGAGGCTCATGCTTCATTCTGACACGCCGTCGCCCGGTCGAACTGCAAGCTGTCGACACCTCAGCCCGGTTCTGCAAGCTCCACAGCCTCCACGAGTGGACCGTGGGCTTGCAGAACGAGAGAAGGGGTGGACGAGGGCTAGAAGGTGACGGAGACCTTGAGGGCGCCTTCGGGCGTGGGGTCGTTGGCGACCGCGAACGCCGTGTCGATCTGCTCGATCGGGTAGACGTGCGACAACAATGCCGAAACGTCGATCTGCTTGCCGGCGATGAGGTCGAGGGCGAGGCGGAAGGACACGGCATCGCCTTCGTCCTGAGCGCCGTAGGTGCTGGACGCGGTCAGTCGCTTGCGGAAGAACTTCTGAAAGCTGATCGGAACACTGTCGTCGGTGTCCGGCAGACCGAACCACAGCAGATCCCCGCCGGGACGAACCAGTTCGATCGACTGGTAGAGCGTCTCTCGCCGGCCGACCGCTTCAACCAGGTAGTCGGGACCGTCACCGGTGAGTTCGCGAACCGCTTCGAACACGTCGACCTCACCGACGTTGATCGTGTGATCGGCGCCGAACGACTTCGAGACCGCCAGCCGGGCATCGGACTTGTCGGCGACGATGAGGTTCGCTGCGCCGTTGCGCTTGAGCCAGTACGCCCAGAACAAGCCGGCGGATCCCTGACCGAGGACAACGACGTTCTTGCCCACGACATCCACCGGACGCTGGCGCGACGCGAAGATGATCGTTCCCAGCTGCTGGGCCATGAGCAGCTGCTCTTCGGGCACATCGCACTGGGGCAACGGCAGGACGTACTTGCCGTGCATCCGCTGGTACTCGCTGAAGCCTTCGGCTCCCCCGGCAAAGGGAAAGCACAACACCCGGGTGCCGACCGCAACGCCCGGGTTGTTCGACGCCACGACCTCGCCGATGCCCTCGTGGCCTGGATAGCCGTGAGGACAGGGAAACCCGTGGCCGATACCGGCACCGTGACACACCACGTGGAGGTCCGAACCACAGATCGAGGCCATGATGGTCTTGACCAGGACCTCGTCGGGGCGGAGCTCGGGGATCGGCGTCTCGACGCACCGAATGTCGTTGACGGCCATCATCTGGCCGGCCCGCATGAGTTCGGCCATGGTCAGGCGTTCATGTCGATGACCGTGCGGGCGGCCTCGCCCCGCTTCATGAGGTCGTAGCCCTCGTTGATCTGCTCGAGCGACATGTGGTGCGACACCATCTCGTCGAGCTTGAGCCGCCCATCGAGATACATGTCGCAGTACTTCGGCATGTCGACCCGGAAGACGTTCGAACCCATCATCGAGCCCTTCAGCGTCTTCTCCTGCATGAAGATCTCGTAGCCGGTGATCTCGATCTTCTGGCCGAAGGGCATCATGCCGATCACGACCGAGGTGCCGCCGGTGCGGCTCATCGACCAGACCTGCTCGACGGTTTCCTTGCGGCCGATGGCCTCGAATGCGTAGTCGACGCCGCCGGAAGTCATCTCTCGGACGGCGGCAACGACATCGGGGGTCTCGGATGCGTTGATGACGTCGGTGGCGCCGCAGACCTTGGCGGTCTCGAGCTTCGCCGCGGTCACGTCGACCGCGATGATGCGGCCGGCACCGGCGATGCGGGCCCCCTGGATGGCCGACAGGCCGATGCCGCCGGCACCCACGACGCAAACCGTCGAGCCCGGCTGGATCCGCGCGGTCTTGAACACGGCCCCGACGCCAGTAGTCACACCGCAACCGATGAGGGAGGCCTTGTCGAGGGGCATGTCGTCACGAATCTTCACCACCGCGTTCTGGTGCACGAGCATCTCCTCGGCGACCCCGCCGAGCCGGGCGAACTGGCCGACAGGTTGACCGTCGCGGCTGAGCCGGGGGGCCGCGCCCGAGGGACGGGCGGTCGCTGCATTGTTCGAACAGAGATTCGGACGGCCCGTCAGACACATGCTGCAGTTGCCGCAGAACACCGACAGACAGGTGATGACATGGTCGCCTGGCTTGACGTAGGTGACTCCCTCACCGACCGCCTGCACGATGCCGGCCGACTCATGGCCCATGACCGCGGGAAGTGGCAACTGGCTCCACGAACCGTCCATGAAGTGAAGGTCGCTGTGGCACAAACCGGCATGGGTGCACTGGAGCAGGACCTCGCCCGGTCCGGGCTTGTCGATCGTGATGTCCTCGATCTCGAGGGCACCGGGGATCTGGTTCAGAACTGCGGCTTTCATGAGCACTCACTTTCGGTTCGGCTGGAGTTTCAAGACCGTGTGGTTTTCAAGACCGTGTGGATTTCAAGACCGTAGAGCAGGAAGGACCTGCTCTGCGAACAACTGCCGCGCCGCATCGATGGAGCTGCCCGGACAAGCAAACGACACGATGATCGTGCCCGCCCCTGCGTCGACGAACGCACCGAGTTGCTCGACCACGTCGTTCGGCGTCCCGGCGAATGCGTATTTGTCGACCAGTCGGGAGAAGTCCTGGGCGTAGGTCCTGGACAGCGAGTCGATCGCCATCTGGCGGGCGGTGTCACGGTCTTCATGCACGCAGCCCCAGATGAAGAGTCCGCCGGCCACCGGGGTGTCGGAGAACTCGGACCGATACCCGGCGATGCCCTCGAGGGACGACGCCAGCATCTCCGGTGTGTACATGTAGGGAAGCCATCCGTCAGCGAACCGCGCCGTACGCTTCCACGCCGCATCCTTGCGGCCCGAAACCCAGATGGGTGGGCGCGGCTTGGACAACGGCGCAGGGGCGATGGTGACGCCCTCGAACTGGTTGAACCGACCGCTGAAGGACACGTTCGTCTCGGACCACAAGCGGTGGATGATCTCGAGGGCCTCGTTGGTCCTCGCACCGCGCTCTTTCACCGGCACGCCGCAGGCGGCGAATTCGGCCGGGATCTCGCCGCCGACACCCACACCAAGGTGGAAACGGCCACCGCTGGCAACGTCGAGCGCGGCGCCAAGCTTGGCCAACAGTGCCGGCGGATACAGCGGTACCAAGGCGATGGTGTTCATCAGCTTGATCCGACTGGTGGCGCCCGCAGCGACCGCCAACGAGATGAACGAGTTGCTGGCCGGGACGTTGAACGAGACGTGTTCGCCGACGGTGACGAAGTCGTAGCCGAGATCCTCGAAGGCCTTGGCCTCACCCCCGGGGTCGGTGGCGGATTGCAGGACGATGCCGATCTCGGGTTTGGCGGTGGCAGGCATGTCAAGAGCCTTCCACAAGCAGACGGCCGCTACGAACCTCGCCGATGCCCTGGGTCTCGCGCCCAGTCGGGACGCGCCCATGAGCAGGATGACGGGCTCGAAGAGCGCACGAGACCATCTATTGTGAGGAGATGGTCACCGCCCTAGCCATCATTCTTGGCCTCGTCGTTGGCGGCTTGCTGGTCGTCCTCCGGCGCATGACTCACCGCGCCCTGGTACAGCGGCAACAGCTCTCCCGCCAGCTCAGCGAGGCCGTCACCGCCACCGAGAGCTCCAGCCGCCGAGAGGCCGCCTCGCTGGCCGAACTCGGCGCGGCCCAGACCTCGGTGGCCACGCTCACCGCAGAGCTCGAAGCGGCCAGGAATCAGATCATGGACCTCGACGACGAGATCGAGGCGGCGGACGCCCTCGCCAACGACCAATCGGCCGAGTTGGCGTCCATGGCCATCGAGAACGAGGAATTGCGCAAGAGACTCGCATCGACCGAGTTGAACCTCCTGAGCATCGAGGTCGAAGCCGAACGGTTGCGCAGCACCGTCGCCCAACTCGAGTTCCACCAACGATCGGGCTCCTCGACGGCCGCGGAGACCGGCCTCGATGCCGCCACCCTGTGGAGGCTCGAACTCGCTCGCTCGGAGCGCACGTGGCGCCACAGCGTCGCGATCCTTCCTGACGACCCGAGCCCCTACGGCGATGCCGACGACCCGCTCCGGCTCGCCATCGAAACCGAGGTCTCGGCCCTCCGCGACGACGTGGGGGCATTCCTCACCGCGGACGTTCAGCCGCACCTCACCGACGACCCCGCCACCGCTCACCTCGTGCTGCGTCTGGCGCAAGAGCTGCTGGCCCAGGCTTCCCGGCGCGACGAGCCGTCGCACCTCGTCGTCGAGCACGCGTCCGAAGCATCGATCACCCTGACCATCCGGGCCAGCGACGAGGGCGACGTGCTCCACATCGACCTGACCGAGCTGGCGCTGGACGACTCCAGCCCGGCGGTCGTCGATCTCGCCCGCTCCTCTGAGGGAGTGCACGTCATCACCCTCACGTCTCGGTAATCCTCCGCTCCCCATCGGGCGCACTACCGTGCGAGCATGATGCGCGCCGTCGTTGCCATGATGGAACACGAGACGAACACCTTCTCCCCCGTTCCCACGCCGCTGTCACGGTTCGGCCTGGCGACCGACCCTGGCGGGGTTCCCGTCGGCGATGAGGTCCGTCGACGCTTCCGGGGCACCGGAACCGGGCTGGGCGGCCTGCTCGACGTGGTCGAGACCGCCGGCATGGACATCGTGACCCCGGTCGGCGGCAACGCTGCCCCCAGCGGGCCGGTCGATGTCGAGGCTTACGAGTTCATGGCCGGCGCCATCTGCGATGCCGTCGCGGCGGGATGCGACGCGTGCTTCCTCGACCTGCACGGAGCGATGGTCACCCAGCCGGGGATCGACGGCGACCCCGATGACGGCGAGGGCACGCTGCTCGCGCGGATCCGCCGCATTGCTCCCGACCT
>JAQCHM010000151.1 GCA_027730885.1 Actinomycetota bacterium
ACTCCCGAGCAGACCGTGACAATAGTCACAACGCTCCGCTCGACGTCAAACCGAACATGGATCCAGACACTCCACGTCTCCGGCTCGTCAACTCAGAGCTCTCAGACAAGCGGCGGCACGGTCCGCGATCAGCCGGGCGAGCCGCTCGGGCATCTCTGACTTGAGCCCGGCGACCTGCGAATCCTGCCCGACCTGTTCGAAAGCTGCCGGGACACGAGCAGCCAACACCGCTGCACGGTTCAACAGTGCATCAGCAGTCAGACCCAAGTCCCCGGCCAATCGTGCCCACCGCCTACGTTCGCCTGGCCGGTCCAGTCGATCGTCACCGCCCACTTTCATCGCCATCGACACTTTCCTGCCTCCGGTGGTGTCATAGGGCAGGAATGACGCCACGTCGCACAACGGCGCCAGCCTGACGTCGGACGCGGTGAGCACCAGACTGTAGTTCTTGGCGCGCGCGTCGGTACCGCCGATCAGCCAGTTGTACATCAGCGCGTCAGCGAACCGCCTCACGTCAACTTTCACCGCGCTGCCGGCCGCCACGTGGTCCACAAGCGCGTCAGCGACTTGTTCAGCCGACGGTCCGCCAGCTCGGTGATACTTCGATCCCGGCAGCACCGACAACGCCTGGCAGAGGTCCTCTTGATGGACGCGCACGGTCACGCCATCGACTTCGCGCCGGTCATAGCGCTCCACGACGATCGCGGTCTGATCCTCGAACGTCTCCACTCGGCTGACCGCTGCCTCCAGACCCAACCACCGCGCAGCAGCCAGACACAAATGTTCGTTCAGATCCTGCGCCTCCAAACCGGCGATCGCCGGCTTCAGAACGTGTGTGGTCGCCATTCCTTCCGACGGGAGATGCCAGGCACCGCCGCTCCAACGCAACGCCGTCTTGGCCTGGGCGCCAGCGAGAGAGAATTGGCCGGTGTTGCCTGGACCGAGCCAGGCGGTCGAGTCCCGCGACAGCCGACGAAGCCGATCCGCTACATCGGCCTCGGTCAACACCTCACTCGAGCTGCCCCGCAACACCACATCATCAGCACGGTCGGGCGGACAGAACTGGACTGCGCCAGCACAATCCAACCCCACCTGGGTGCCCAGCAGTCCGAATGGGGACGACGATGACACGCCGAACTCGCGGCCCCACCGTGACAGCACGTCGGCGTTTTCCGGCAGTAGCCCCCACAGCCACGGAGTGATCGCGGCGTCGCCATGCGTCTGCATCTGAGGCGGCATCGATACCGACAATGGCGCGAGGCCGCCGTCAGTGCGGTACCCGTCCTCGTACGTAAGTCGTAGTCGTCCGGTGCTGTCTTGGTCGACCTGCCCGATGTGACAGCCGTCCATGAACACGAGCAGTCGTGACGACTTCACCACAGTTCGTCAGTCTCCACGGCGTCAAGCGCTGGGCTCGAATTCGCAGGCAGCTCAACGATCTGGATCGCCATGCGCAGCTCGGCCAGCACCTTCAGCAGCAGCCCGACCTCGGCGCTGCGCTTACCTCTCTCAACCTGTGAGATCCACAATCTGCCCACGCCAGCTCGGTCAGCGAGCTCGGCCTGGGACCAGCCCCGCTCTCGTCGCTCGGCGCGGATTGCGGCTCCGAGCTGCGGCACCGTCCTCACCAATCGCATCTGCGCTCCTCTGTCGGGGTCAGGCACGCATCAAGCCACCCAACGACTGCATGCGAACGGATGCAGGAACTACTCCGCGACCCTGGACCCCTAGCGGATCGACTTCTCACTAATTGAGAGTTATCATCCTTTTTGTGGATAGACAACCAACTCCGTCGCTCCTGCCGATCTTTCGGTCGCAGCAGCAAGCCGAACTGTTGGCCCTCATTCTCGGCGACCCCTCGACCGAACACACCCTGGCTGAACTCACCCAGCGAACCGGCATCCCCTATGCGTCGCTACACCGCGAGGTCGAGCGCGCCCGCGCAGCCGGCTTGGTTTCGGAGCGTCTCGTCGGACGGACGCGCCTGATTCGGGCGGACCCGGAGAGCCCCTATTTCGCAGGCCTGTCAGATGTGCTGGTCAAGGCGTTCGGGGTGCCTTGGGTCGTCTCGCACGAGCTCGAAAGTCTCAGCGGCATCGACGCGGCGTACATCTATGGCTCCTGGGCCGCACGGTTCTCGGGCGAGAAGGGGGATCGACCAGTCGGAGACATCGATCTCCTGGTTCTCGGCGAACCCGACCGCGACAAGGTGTACGCCGCGGCGAGCGCTGCCGAGCAGCGGCTTGGACGTGCCGTCCAGATCACGATCCGATCGGCCAACTGGTTGACTGAGGGCAGCGGCACATTCCACGACACCGTCGTCGGACGACCGCTGGTCCCAGTGCCAATTGCGGCTGTGGCGGATCGTCGGGGCTGAGCACCCAAAACCCAAACTGCAGTACGCCGACCGGCGTTTCGGCGGTCCGTGTACTGCAGTTCGTTGTGTCAGCCCAACTGCAGGACACCGACCGGCGTTTCGGCGGCGGGTGTACTGCAGTTCGAGATTCAGGAGCGGATCAGCCGGCTTCGCTGTGGGTGACGGGTTCTTCGCCCATCCACTGGCGGAGGGTGTTCTTCATCTTGGTCTGCTGGATGAAGAGGTCCTGCTCGGCCGGGTGCTCGCCTGCGGCTTGGGGAGCCTTGAGGTAGAAGCTCAACCACTCCTGCACGCCCGACTGGCCGGCCCGGGCCGCAAGGTCCATGAACAGAGCCAGGTCGAGCACGATCGGCGCCGCGAGGATCGAGTCACGACACAGGAAGTCGATCTTGATCTGCATGGGGTAACCCATCCAGCCGAAGATGTCGATGGCGTCCCAGCCCTCTTTGTTGTCACCGCGGGGCGGGTAGTAGTTGATGCGGACGACGTGATCGATGTTGCCGTAGAGCGTCGGATAGACCTCGGGCTGCAGGATGGTGTGCAGCACACCGAGCTTGGACTCTTCCTTGGTCTTGAAGTTCTCGGGGGCGTCGAGCACCTCGCCGTCACGATTACCGAGGATGTTGGTCGAGTACCAACCACGCAGACCCAACATCCGGGCCTTCAACCCGGGAGCGATGAGGGTCTTCATCAGGGTCTGTCCGGTCTTGAAGTCCTTGCCGACGATGGGCACGCCACGCTGCTGCGCCAACTGCACCATGCAAGGCAGATCGGTGCTCAGGTTCGGCGCTCCGTTGGCGAAGGGCACGCCCGACTGCAGAGCGGCGTAGACGTAGATCTGACTGGGCGAGATGTTGTCGTCGTTGTCCTTCAAGCCCTGCTCGAACGCCTCGACGGTTTCGTGGACCGCGCTCGCCTCCTGGAAGGCCTCAGTCGATCCACACCAGACGATGACCAGCCGGTCGCAGTCGTTCTCGACCCGGAAGCGCTCGATGTCCTCCATCAAGGCCATCGCCTGATCCCACTTGTTGGTCAGGTTCTTGACCCGCTGGCCGTCGAGGCGGGAGACCCAGCGCTGATCGAAGACGGCATCCATCGCCACGACGCCTTCGAGTTGGCTCGAGATCGAGACGAGGTCACGCTCGTCCAGCACACCACACGTGCGGGCCGCTTCAAGGGCGTTTGGCGAAATAGGATCCCAGCCGCCGAACACCAGGTCGTCGAGGCTGGCGAGTGGCACGAAATCACGGATGAGGGGGTTGCGTCCGTCTTCGCGGCGGCCGAGGCGGATGTGCGCCATCTGGCTGACCGAGCCGAGGGGCGGGGTTCCGTCCTGGCGAGCACGAAGCACGCCGGCGATGAAGGTGGACGCTACGGCGCCGAGGCCGGGGGTGAGGACACCGAGCTTGCCGGTGGCGGGGGCGATCTGTACGGGTTCTGCCATGTTCAGAAACATAAGCGATGGTCGATCACTGCGTCCTGTGGTTTAGAGTTGCTTCACGAATATGCGCCAGCTCCCCGCCCTCACGCTCAGCCAGCTCGATTACCTCGTGGCCGTCGCCGACTCGCGCTCGTGGGCTGGGGCCGCGGCCACCCGAGGGGTGACGCCCTCGGCACTGTCACAGGGTCTGGCCGAGCTCGAACGACGCCTCGGGGTTCGATTGTTCGAACGAGACGGCCGGCGGCGGACGCTGGCGCCGACGGCCGCCGAGGTGCTGGCCTACGCCCGGCGGGTGTTGGCCGACACCGACGATCTGGCGCGCTGGCTCGATCAGGTTCGCTCCGGTCACGCCGGCCCGTTCCGCCTGGGCATGATCGACGCCGCCGCGCTCGGCCACTGGCCCCACACGCTCCAAGCGCTGCGGTCCGAACACGAGAGCGTGTCGTTGCAGCTCTCGATCGGGCCGTCGGGCCAGCTGCTCGACCAGCTCCAGGCCAACCAACTCGACCTGGCGGTGATCGTTGCCCCGGCCGAGATGCCACCGGGCATCGACTGGACCGACCTCCTACGAGACCCACTGGCGGTGTACGCGCCGCCGGGGGTCGTGCCCGGTCCGCCGTCGACGTGGGGCCCATGGGTGTCTTTCCCCGCGGCCTCGCATACGAGGCGGCTGATCGACGAACAGCTGCGCCGCGTGGGAGCCACGGTCGACGTGCAATCCGAGTCACATCAGCCCGAGGTGCTGAAGGAGATGGTGCGGCTCGGCCTGGGATGGACGGTGCTGCCGGTCATCCAAGCGGAAGGCGGCGTGTCACCGTTGATCCGAGCGCAGCCCGAACCCCTGCTCGAGCGTCGCCTCGTCGCCGCCCGCCGCAACGGCCGACTCCCCCACCCACTGACCGACTGGTTCATCAAACAGTTGGTCGCCTGAACGTCAGCGAGCCGGGAGCCATCCGTTCTGGCACTCGGCTGTCTCGCCGACCGGCACCGCCCGGAAGAAGGCGAGCTTCTCGACGAGGTACGGCAGACCCTCGGTCAGCTCGGGGTGATCCCCTGCCCGGTCGATCACGAAGCGTTCCCCATTACGCTCGTAGGCCAGCGAAGTCTCGGGGTGGTCAGCCAGGTAGTCAGTGAGATTGACGAACGGGATGGCGAACCCGCTGTCGACGTACTCGGCGAGGTCTTCGTCGTCCGTCTCGACGATCACAACGAGATCGCCTCCCTCCTCTCGCAGACCCCCGGTTGCGGGGACCAGGAAGTGGTTGGTCTCACCGCCGCTGGTCACGAGGTTCGAGTACATGTTGTAGCCCGTCGCCGTCTTCAGCTCGAGGTACGGAGCCAGACCGTTGAGCAGCGCAAGGGCCAGAATCGGAGCCATCGGGATGAGCCCTCGCCAGCTCAAGCTCGGCGAGGACCAGCGGGTCGAGACCAACGCCCGCACAATTTGGACCAGCAACATGACCCACAGAATCCACGACCCGATCACGGCCATACCCTTGAAGGCGGGCGGCGCCGGCAGGGCAAACGCGAAGACCATCGCTACCAGCGGCACCACCCAGCGGCCTGCGCTCGGATCCGTCGGCCCACCAAGCTTGCCAACGAACCTGGTCAGTGTTCCCGGCGGGGTGAACAGCAGGAAAAGCGGCAGGAGGACAAGCGTGAAGTCGTAGAAATGCTGAAGCCGATCGAGCGCGAGCACCAGGTGGAAGGTCATCGCTACGAGCACACCGATCCGCCGCAGCGGCCGAATGAGCAACATCATGGGCACCGAGAGTTCGACGGCGGCCGAGGCAACGATGACGAGCCAGGCTCCGGGGGACCGCGCCGGAATCTCGGGGAGCTGGTAGAAGCCCAGTGTCTGGTTGGCGAAATGACGAGCGCACGACTCGAGCGGATCGAAGAAGCCCGAGTTCAGTTTGGCGAACGCGGCGAACGAGTAGGAGATCAGCGACACCGCGCGCATGCCCGGCGCGGCACGCCTGAACCAACCGGGAGACCAGGGTCGGGCGATCAACGCGACCGCGCTGATCAGGGCAGCGATCAGCATGTGATTGCCCACCGTCGGGGCCTCGAACCAAAGAAGGGCGACGACCGAAGCTGCCACCAACGAGCGCCAGCGGAGATCGAGAGGGAAGATAAGAAGGCCCACCGACGCGAGCCCAACGATCACGGTGAAGACGGCCTGTCCGCCCCACTGATCAACGGGCAATTCGGTCCTCGCACTCGAGTTCGCCCGGACGCTGCAGGACATCAGGCTGGGCGTCAACCGGGTCGACGCCCTGGAAGACCTGGCCGAGCGCACGAAGAGCGACGACGTCCGCCACTTCGTGCTGGCGCTTCGCCAGGCCGAACGCATGGGCGTACCATTGGCCCGGACCCTGCGCATCCAGGCCGATGAGATGCGGACCAAGCGCCGACTTCGAGCCGAGGAAGCCGCGCTCAAGCTGCCGGTCAAGCTCATCTTCCCCTTGGGACTTTGCATCTTCCCCGCCTTGTTCATCGTGATCGTCGGCCCGGCGTTCCTGCAGATCAGCCGAATTTTTTAGGCATCGGAGCTTCAGTTGCACACCCACTCCACCGAGTCCTCGGTCTCCCTCACGGTGACCCACACCTCGATCACCGGTCTGCTCCACGACCTGGCCACGATCTCCCACGGTGCAGGCACGCGGGCGACCCCGACCGGGTTCACTCCCCTCGACATGGTGCTCGACGGTGGCTTCATCGCCCAGGAGTTGGTGCTGCTGGGCGGGCGTCCCGGCGTAGGCAAGACGCTGACCGCTCTGCAACGGGCCCGTGCCGCCGCTGCCGCAGGCCGAACGGTTGCCTACATCTGCTACGAGCACGACGAGGTGGCGCTGCTCGGCCGCATGATCGTGCAGGAGATCGCCACCAATCACCCCGAAGTCGACGCCACCCAGATGGCGGCCTTGCGGGCCGTGATCCGTGACCTGGTGATGGGCCTACGGACGTTGGGCGAAGTGGCAGCCGTCCACCCCTCGGTTGCCTCCGCCATCGAGTCACTGAACCAGTCGGCCGACCACCTCACGCTCTTCCGAGCGTCCACCCAATGGAGCGACACCGCCTGGATCGCCGAGATCGTGGTGCAACATCTCAAGCCCGGCGGTCTGCTCGTCGTCGACTACCTCCAGAAGGTTCCGGTCCAGGGCTTCCCCGACACCCGTGAGCAGGTCATGCGAGCGACCGAAGCTCTGAAGGATCTGGCCGTCGGTGCCGACATCTCGGTGCTCGCGCTGGCTGCGGCCGACGAACGGGGCGTGGCTGCACGCCGCTTGCGGCTGGAGCACCTGAGAGGCTCGGACTCGCTGGCCCACGAGTGTGACGTCGCCATGATCCTCAACGAGAAGGTCGCAGCAACCGCCGACCGACATCTTCGCTACGACATGCACAAGATGGAATCGGCCAAGCAACGCATCTTGCTGTCGATCGAGAAGAACCGCCGCGGTCAGCACGACACCCACCTCGAGTTCGTCAAGGACTTCGCCAACTTTCGCCTCGACCCCGGCGGCGCCTTCAACTCCGACGGTTTGTACGAACCCGACCAGCCAAGCGTCGACTGATCCGACTCCCTGAGCCGGTTAGCCTGCTCGGATGATCCAGTTCGCCGACGACGAGGTCGTGCCCATCAAGGAGCTCGTGCTGTTGTACGAGTCGGTGGGTTGGCTGCTCTACGCGGCCGACCCCGACGCGCTCGCCCGAGCGGTCGACCGATCGTCGATCGTGATCACCGCCCGCGATGCCGACGGCGAACTGGTGGGCCTGGCCCGAGCGCTGACCGACGAAGTGTCGGTGCTGGTCGTCCAGGAAGTCCTGGTCCGTCCCGAGCGCCAGCGTGAGGGAGTCGGCACCGAGCTGGTTCGGCGCTGCCTCGCCGTGCACCCCGCGATCGGTCGAGTCATCGCCAACACTGCAGGCGAGGACTTCCAAACGACCTTCGCCAAGACCCTCG
>JAQCHM010000152.1 GCA_027730885.1 Actinomycetota bacterium
GGGGCGACCTCGAAGCCGTAATGCGAGCCGAGGGGATCCCGCTGTTCTCGGTCGAGCATCACCAGCCGGCGGCCGCCTTCGACGTGTTGGCCTTCAACCTCTCGGCCGAGCTGACCTACACGAACCTGGTCAACCTCATCGATCTGGCTCACTTGCCGCTGCGATCGGCAGACCGTGTCGCCGGTCAGCCGCTGGTGATGATCGGCGGCCACTGCACCTACAACCCCGAGCCGGTCGCCGACTTCGTCGATGCCGTCGTGCTGGGCGACGGGGAAGAAGTCGTCGGCGAGATCACCGCAGTCCTTGCCCAGCTCCGCGACGGCGATCGACGTGACCTGCTCGTTGCCCTGGCGCAGATCCCGGGCGTCTATGTGCCGTCGCTTTACCAACCGATCTACGCCGACGGCGCGCTGGTCGAGATGCGTCGCCTGCACCCGTTGGCGCCCGCCCGGATCGAGAAGCGCACGGTCGCTGATCTGGCCGAGTGGCCCTACCCGCGTCAGCAGCTGGTGCCCCTCACCGAGGTGGTGCACGACCGTCTCAACGTCGAGGTATTCCGCGGCTGTACCCGAGGGTGCAGGTTCTGTCAGGCGGGCATGATCACCCGACCCGTGCGTGAACGACCGGCCGAGCAGGTGCGCACCATGGTCCGCGCCGGGCTCGAACGAACCGGTTACGACGAGGTCTCGCTCACCTCGCTGTCCACCGCAGACTTCTCGGGCATCGAATCCACGGTCCGGGCCATCACCGCGGACGCCCAGACCGCCGGATGCGGCCCGGTGTCGGTGACGCTCCCGAGCCTCCGCGTCGACGCGTTCGGCGTGGGCATCGCCGCTGAACTTCAGCGGGCCCGGCGAGGCGGTCTCACCTTCGCTCCTGAAGCGGGGACGTGGCGGATGCGTCGGGTCATCAACAAGCTCATCCGGGAAGAGGACCTGTACGCCGCGGTCGACGCAGCATTCTCTCAGGGATGGCAACGCATCAAGTTGTACTTCCTGATCGGTCTGCCCTCGGAGACCGACGACGACACCCTGGGGATCGCCCAGCTGGCGAGGAACTGTGTACAGCTGGGAAAGAAGCACACCAATCGGGCGAGCGTGACCGTGTCCGTCGGTGGCTTCGTGCCCAAGCCGTTCACCCCATTCCAATGGTTCGGCCAGAACACCGTCGAAGAACTCCAACGCAAGATCAACCTGCTCCGCGACGCCACGCGGAAGATGGGCGGCGTCCAGCTCAAGTGGCACGATCCGAAGGCGACCCTCATCGAGGGCCTCGCCAGCCGCGGCGACCGACGCCTTGCTCCCGTGATCGAGCATGTCTGGCGGGCCGGAGGCACCTTCCAGGAGTGGAGCGAGTTCTTCCGCCTCGATCGATGGCTCGAAGCGCTCGAAGCCAACAGCGTCGACCCCGAATGGTATGCCTACCGGCACCGGCGCGAAGACGAGATCTTCCCGTGGGACCACCTCTCTGCGGGTCTGCACAAGGACTTCCTGTGGCAGGACTGGCAGGACGCGCTGGCCGAGGTGGGTCTCGAAGATTGCCGGTGGACGCCCTGCTACGACTGCGGCGCGTGCACCGGCTACGGCATCGAGCATGTCGTGGCGTCCGCCATGCCCCCAGCCGGCGGCAGCCAGGGCACCGGTCAAACACTCGAACCCAGCAAGGCAACGGTGGGGCCGCCCGTCATGGCCGCTGTCCCGGTCACGTTGGGCAGCAAGCCGGTGGTCGCCCTGTGAAACTACGGGTCAGGTTCACCAAGACCGGTAAGGTGCGCTTTCTCAGCCACCGTGACCTCGCTCGTCTCTTCGAGCGAACCTTTCGCAAACTACGGCTTCCTGTCGCCTACTCAGAGGGTTTCTCGCCTCGGCCGAAGTTCAGCTTCGGTCTGGCCCTCTCGGTGGGCCATGAATCGGAGGCCGAATACCTCGACGTCGACCTGGCCACATCGGTCGAACTCGAGGACCTCCCCGCTCGCCTCACCGAAGTGCTACCCAACGGCGTTGCCGTGACGGCGGTTCGGGAGTTGAGGGGTGGGGAGAAATCGCTGCAGGAGGCGATCGCCTGCTGCAGCTGGGACATCGAGCTCCTCGGTGCCCCGAATGATGATGTGGCAACTGCGTTGGCGGCCGTCATGGCCGCCCCTTCCCTTGCGTTCGCCCGAGAACGCAAGGGAAAGACCTCCGTTGCCGATGTCCGCCCCGCACTGCTCGAGGCAGAGCTTGTGGGGCCGACGATCAACGGTGCGCAGTTGCGGCTGCTACTCGCCACCGATCTGGTGTCTCTCAGGCCGGCAGAACTCGTTCGACTCTTGAACGCCGAACTGCCCGAGCGGACGCTGCGCGAGGGCCGAGTGTGTCGCACCCACCAATGGACGATGGTCGACCACGTCCGCACGGAGCCGATCTCGCTGCAGCCAAGCCAGGCTCCAGCGACCGAGGCAGAGCCCGAAGCGGACCGGTCGACCCCGCACGCCGAGTTGCGTGCATCATGAGCCCTGTGAAGGAACGACCTCCGTGTCAGAAGCACCTACCAACGACCCGTCCCAAGAACGCCGACCCCCCAAGGTCGGAGATTCTCTCCCAGCATCGGCGCTGACGGGGCGGCCCATCCCCATCACCCCACCGCCGGGTAGACGCTCCTCCGAGGGTGTCGATCCGCAAGGGACGACGGCCTCGAACGGTGGCAAGGAACCTTCGACCGATCGTTCGGGCGGACAACGTCGACGCGGCGGTCGTGGTCGCGGACGATCCAACGACGATGCAGCTGCGGGGGAGCCCCGGAGCGCCGGCGGGTCGATGGCCGACGCAGCGGCACCAACGGACCGACCGGTCCGCGGGGGTGAACCTCGATCGAGTGAGGCGCGCCCCGACGCGTCGCGCCCTCGCGAGCCTCGTGCCGACGGCGACGGAGCAGGGACGGCCGCCAAGAAGCGGCGGCGGCGCAGCCGCGGGAGTGGCGGCGCGAGCGGCGGGAACGGTGGGGGAGGCCAGCGCAACAGCGTGGCACCCATCGAACACATCGTGTCGGGCAGGCCCGTCGAACTTGACGAGGCCCAACTCGAGGTGCGACGCGGGCGTAGTCGCAACGGTCGTCCGATCGGCCGCTACCAGATGGTTGTCTCGAAGCAGCGCGACGCCACGCACATAGCGGTCGTCGAGGGCAGGAACCTCATCGAGTACTACGTCTCAAAGCCGAGCGACGACGTCTTCGAGATTCACGGCAACATCTACCTCGGAAGGGTTCAGAACGTTCTGCCCGGCATGGAGGCCGCGTTCGTCGACATCGGAACCCCCAAGAACGCGGTCCTCTACCGAGGCGACGTGCAGTACGACAAGGACGACGTTGAATCGTCCAACGGCGGTCCTCGTATCGAGCAGATGCTCAAGGCCCGTCAGATGGTGTTGTGCCAGGTGACGAAGAACCCGATCGCCCACAAGGGGGCTCGCCTCACCACCGAGGTGTCGTTGCCCGGGCGTTTCGTCGTCCTGGTCCCGAACTCTTCGACCTACGGCATCTCCAAGCGCCTCCCCGACAAGGAGCGCAAACGCCTTCGGCAGCTCCTAGCCCGGGTCAAGCCGGCGGAGCACGGCCTCATCGTGCGTACCGCGGCCGAGAACATCACGGCTGAGGAGATCGAGCGCGACATTCAAGGCCTGGTGGGTCAGTGGCAACAGATCGACGCACTTGCCAAGCAGGCCAAGGGCCCCTCGCTGCTGTACCGGGAGCCCGAGATGGCAACCCGGGTGATCCGCGAGGAGTTCAACAAGGAGTATCGGTCGGTCGTCATCGACGACCGATCCCTCTTCGACGACGTGGCCGCCTACGTCTCCTTGATTTCGCCTGCGCTGGCTGACCGGGTCGAGTTCTACGACGAGGCCGTCGAACCCCTGCCGGTCTTCGAGCGTTTCCACATCCATGAGCAGTTGCACAAGGCGCTCGATCGCAAGGTCTGGCTGCCTTCGGGTGGCTCTCTGATCATCGAACACACCGAAGCGCTGACGGTGATCGACGTCAACACGGGGAAGAACGTCGGGTCGTCCAGCCTCGAGGAGACCGTGTTCCGCAACAACCTCGAAGCGGCCGAAGCGGTCGCCCACCAACTCCGCTTGCGGGACATCGGTGGCATCATCGTCATCGACTTCGTCGACATGGAGGACAAGGGCAATCGCAACGAGGTGCTCCGCACGTTCCGAGCGGCGTTGGCTCGGGACAAGACCAGGACCCAAGTGTTCGAGATCAGCGAACTCGGGCTGGCCGAGATGACACGCAAGCGAATCGGCGAAGGTCTCCTCGAGTCGCTGTCATCGAGCTGTCCGCACTGCGAGGGCCGGGGTCACGTGATCGAGAGGGTTTTGATCGGTTGATCCGGGGAGACCAACCGCTACCCTTGACCGCCTATGTACGCAGTCGTAGCCACCGGTGGCAAGCAGTATCGGGTCGAAGAAGGCCAGAAGGTCCGGGTCGAACGCCTGGGCGAGCCCGGATCCGAAGTGGAGCTCCGCCCCGTCCTGTTGGTCGATGGCGCCGATGTGCTCTCGACGCCTGCGCAGCTCGCCGGCGTCCAGGTCTCCGCCCGCATCCTCGACGAGGTCAAGGGGAAGAAGATCGACGGCTTCACCTACAAGCCGAAGACCAATCAGCGGCGTCGTTACGGCCACCGCCAGACGTACGCTACCATCGAGATCACCGGCATCAAGCGAGGCTGACATGTCAAAGACCAAAGGTGGCGGTTCCACCAGGAACGGCCGAGACTCCAACGCACAACGCCTCGGCGTTAAGGTGTACGACGGGACGCTCATCCCGGCCGGCTCCATCATCGTTCGCCAGCGCGGGACCAAGTTCCATCCCGGGCGCAATGTGGCCCGCGGCGGTGACGACACCCTCTTCGCTACGGCCGAGGGCAAGGTGAAGTTCGGCTATCGAGCCGGCCGTCGCCTTGTCGACGTCCTGACCGGTTGAACAGCGCCCTGGCTTTCCGCCGCATTGCTGTGGCGGTATCGGTCGGGGTCTCGCATCGTTTCGTCGACGTAGCAGGATCGAAGTAGCAGCGTCGTGTCCAATTTCGTCGATGAGTGCAACATCTGCCTGCGGGCCGGCGACGGTGGCGCGGGATGCGTCTCGGTTCGACGGGAGGCCCACGTGCCGTTGGGTGGCCCCGATGGGGGCGACGGCGGCCACGGCGGCGACGTCTGGCTCGAAGCCGATCGCAACGTCGCGTCGCTCATCAACTTCCGCGACCACCCCCACCGCATCGCGGGCAACGGGTCCCACGGCTCGGGCGGGGGACGTCACGGCAAGTCAGCCACCGAGCTGATCGTCAAGGTGCCCGAAGGCACCACGGTCCTCGATCACGAGAGCCACGAGGAACTCGTCCGCCTCGACCACCACGGTGACCGATGGCTGGCGGCACGCGCCGGTGAGGGCGGACGGGGGAACGCCCGGTTCCTCTCCAATCGCCGACGCGCCCCGATGTTCGCCGAGCAGGGAGAACACGGCGAGGAACACTGGTACCGGCTCGAACTGAAGTTGTTCGCCGACGTTGCCCTCGTCGGTTACCCCAACGCCGGCAAAAGCACCCTCATCTCGGTGGTCAGCGCAGCCAAACCGAAGATCGCCGACTATCCGTTCACCACACTGGTGCCCAACCTCGGCGTCGTGCGGCTCGACGACGACACCGAGTTCGTCGTGGCCGACATCCCCGGGCTGATCGAAGGCGCCAGTGAAGGCGTCGGGCTCGGGCACCGCTTCCTCCGGCACATCGAGCGGGCCAGGGTGCTGTTGTACCTTCTCGATCTGTCCGCTGTCGACGGCGCCTCTCCGGCTCGGCAGCTCGAGGTGTTGCGGAACGAGCTCATGGCCTATCAGCCCGAACTCCTGGAGCGGCCGAGCGTTGTGGTCGGATCGAAGGCCGACTTGCTCGAGGCGGCCGACTGGGACGACGACGCGCCCATCGAGTTCGAGATCTCCGCCGTCTCCAACCGTGGGTTGCAGCCGCTGATGTGGCACGTCTCACGCCTCGTGGCCGAGAGTAGATCGGCCGAGGCCGACGACCACGGATTCGTCATCCACCGCCCGGAGCCCAAGGGCGTCGAGGTGATCCGTGAGGACGACGGTGCCTTCTGGGTGCTCGGGCGCGGTGCCGAGCGAGCCGTTGCGCTGTCCGACCTCACCGACCCCGGAGCGCTCGACTATGCCCGATCCCGGCTCAACCGGCTCGGCGTCGACAAGGCCCTCCGTCGCGCTGGCGCCAGGGAGGGAGACGTCGTCCGCATCGGTGGATTCGAGTTCGACTACGAGGAGGATCTGTGAGCCGGCCGATCGTCGTGGTCAAGGTCGGGTCCTCGTCCGTCGTCACCTCTGAGGGCCGAATCGATACCGATGCCCTCTCGAAGCTCGTGACCGAGGTCGACGCCTGCCGTGGCTCGGGCTGGCGGGTCGTGGTGGTCACCAGCGGTGCGATCGCGGCCGGCCTTCCCCAGCTCGGTCTCCGGGCCGACGACGTCAAGGGCGACGACGTCCTGCGAGCCGCGTCGGCGGTGGGCCAGACATCGCTGATGCGGGCATTCGAGGTAGCGCTGGCCGAGCGCGGCCTCCTGGGAGGGCAGGTGCTCCTCGCTCCGACCGACTTCATGCTGCGCCGGCGGTACCTGAAGAGCCGGGGCACGTTGCAGGCACTCCTCGACCTCGGTGTCGTTCCGATCGTGAACGAGAACGACGCCATCGCCGACGACGAGATCCGCTTCGGCGACAACGATCGCCTGGCCGCCCTGGTTGCGCACCTGGTCGAGGCCAACCAGCTCGTCTTGCTCACCGACACTGCGGGATTGTTCACCGCCGATCCTCGCACCGACGAGTCCGCGTCGCTCATCGAGGAGATCATCGAGATCGACCAGACCCTCGAGGAGGCCGCCGGCGGGCCGCGCTCGGCCCGCAGCCGTGGCGGCATGGCATCAAAATTGGCTGCGGCCAAGATCGCCACGTGGTCCGGCGTCGAAACCGTGATCGCTTTCGCCGGTCGCCCCATGGTGCTCCCCGACGCCGTTCTCGGCGTGACCGGGGTCGGCACCGTGTTCCGAGCCAAGGCACAACGGCTGCCTGCCCGGAAGCTGTGGATCGGCTTCGCCCTTCCGGCTTCGGGCCACCTGGTGGTCGACGCCGGGGCTCGTCGTGCGCTCGAACGCCAACAGCGGTCACTTCTCCCCGCGGGTGTGGTGGCGGTCCATGGCGACTTCGACCCCGACGACGCCGTCGAGATCCAGGATCAGGACGGCGTGGTGTTCGCGAAGGGTCAGGTTCGGTGGTCCAGTTCGTTGATCGCGGCGAACCTCGGTCGACGTACGTCGGATCTCGGCGATGGTCTGCCCCACGAGGTCATCCATCGCGATGACCTCGTGATCCTGCCCGACTGACGCCCCGTCTGTCGGAAATCTGAGGACAACCTGACTCGAACGCGTCAGGTTGTCGACTCGCGATGGCCATTGTGGGGCAATGGGGGCGAAATGCGTGCTTCGTAGCGTCGCCGTCCATGGATACATCGTTGGACACAAGCCCGACGGCATGGGGTCACGAGACGACCGAGCGACGTCGGGGCGAGGTGAGCCGATCGAGGGCCAGCTACGCCTACGACGAACTGAAACGACGCCTTCTCGTCGGTGAGTTCCCTCTGACTCGCCGCCTGGGCGAGGTGGCGCTGGCCGAAGCGCTGGGCGTGTCCCGCATACCGGTTCGGGAAGCGCTGTCGCGCCTGCACGCCGAGGGTCTGGTCGTACCAATGGGAGACGGCG
>JAQCHM010000153.1 GCA_027730885.1 Actinomycetota bacterium
TTCTCGGCGTTCACCATCGGCGACCTTGCCTCGGGGGTCGGTTGCTCACGTCGCACCCTGTACGAGCTGGCGCCATCGAAAGACCATCTGGTGCTGTTGGTGCTCGATCGCTACCTGCACCGCACGGGCCGATCGGCGCTGGCCGCCATCGTCGACGACGCACCGGTGATCGAGCAGATCCGTCAGTACATGACCGGTGGCGCCGACTTCGCGCTCAAGGCCGTCCTGCATGACGACCTGGCCGATGAGCCGGCAGCTAGACGCCTCCTCGATCGGCACTTCCGATTCTCCATCGACGTGACGGCCCGCCTGGTCGAACGAGGGGTCAAGCAGGGCGAACTCCGCCTGGTGAATCCGTGGGTCGTCGCCGCCACCATCGCCGGCAGTTCGATCTACATGGCTCAGCCCGAGACGATCGAGGACATCGGCCTGCCACGGGCCGAGATCGTCGACCAGATGCTCGACGTGGTCCTACCGGGTCTCCTGCCTTGAAACCATCATGGCCCTCCAGCTGATCGGCTGGCGCGAGTGGGTCGGCCTGACGCTGCTCGGAACCTCCTGGATAAAGGCCAAGGTCGATACCGGAGCCCGAACCTCCTCGCTGCACGCGTTCGACCTCGAAGTGTTCGAACGCGAAGGCGAACGCTGGGTCCGGTTCATCATCCATCCTTGGCAACGATCGTCACGCGATGCGTCAGTGGCAGCCTTCAGGTGATCGCCGGCCAGAATGCCGAGACCGCCCGAGTACTGCGCCACCTCGGCGGCGACGCCGAACTCGGGCGAGAAGTAGGCGATGGTCCGCTCACCGGCCGCAGCGACCAGGGCATCGAGTTCGTCGACCCGCGCCTCGATCTCGGTCGCACGTTCGGTGCCGAAACGCTCGAGGGCCTGGGGGTCGCAGGAGGCGATCGTGTGCAGTGGGTGCACGTGGGGTTCGGCGCCCGGCAACAAGTCGAGGAGGTAGCGTGTCGGGACGTCCCAGGTCCAGCGGAGGTTCGACGCAAGCCGTTCGAGCCCACTGGTCGGCCCGGAAAGTCCGGGCGAAGTACGAAGATCGTTCAACGATGCTCCTCGGGTACGAGCAAGGGGTGCGGGCGTCAGCAGGCGGCAAGCGTGCCTTCGAGCAACCTATCGGCCGAAGTCCCATGGGTATGATGGCACGGTCTGCGACGGTACAGGTGATGGCCGAGTCCGCCGAGTTCAGGTTCGAGGAATCCTTTGCGAGCGATCATGAGGTCGACATCATTGCGAACACCGACATGACGGGGATCGTGTGGTTTCGTCGGGATCTGCGGCTCAAGGCCAACCCGGCGTGGGCCGAGGCCACTCGCACCCACAAGGAGATCGTCGGCCTCTTCGTGATCGATCCTCGCGTGATGAGCGTCGCCGGTCCGCTCCGCCAAGCCGTCCTGGTCCACCACCTCCACTCGCTCGACGCGGCGATGCGGGAGTACGGCGGCCGACTGACCATCGTGACCGCCGACGCCAAAGGTGGGCCTGAGGCCGTGGCAACTGTGGTCCGAGAGGTTGTGGCCGACACCGAGGCCGTCGCGGTGTACGCAAACCGCGACGCGGCACCCTATGCAAGCCGTCGCGACGACTTCGTGCGCCGGACCCTGCCGGTGCCGCTCGTCGTCCACGAAGGCAACACGGTGCATCCACCGGGCCAGATCCTCACGCGAAAGGGCACGCTGTCTCGCGTCTTCAGCCCGTACTACAACGCGTGGGCCAAGGCTCCCCTCCTACCGGTCGGGGCGGCCGGCAACGGGCGCGTGGTCACCTCCGGATTGACCGAAGGACTGCCCACCCGAAACGCCGAGCACGCTCCCGATTGGCTGACCGACGTCGGACCCGACGCTGCCTCGCGCCGGCTCACCAGCTGGCTCGAACGAGTCGACGACTATCCGACGACGCGCGACCTTCCCGCCGTCGCCGGAACCTCCCGCCTCTCGATCGATCTCAAGTTCGGCTCGCTGTCCCCGCAGACGGTGGTCGAGGTGGTGAACGGCAGCGGTTCGAGCATCGCACGGCAGTCGTTCGTCCGACAGTTGGCGTGGAGGGACTGGTGGTTCCACCTACTTCTCGACCAACCCTCACTGCCGAGTCGAGCAATCAGGCCCGCGTACGACCGCGTCCAGTGGCGCAATGATCCGAGGGAGTTCGACGCTTGGCGAGACGGACGTACCGGTTTCCCGATCGTCGACGCCGGGATGCGCCAATTGGCCGAGACCGGGCTGATGCACAATCGCGTCCGGATGATCACCGGAAGTTTCCTGGTCAAGGACCTGCTGATCGACTGGCGCTGGGGCGAGCGTCACTTCCGCCGGCTGCTGCTCGACGCCGACTTGGCCCAGAACGTCGGCAACTGGCAATGGGTAGCCGGCACCGGCCCCGACGCGGCGCCTTACTTTCGCATCTTCAACCCGCTCGTCCAGGCGATCACCTTTGATCCCGAAGGCGACTACGTCCGGCGATGGGTTCCGGAATTGGCGGGTATTCCCGCCCGGGCGATCCACCAACCGATGTCGCTCGGGCCGCCCGAACTCGCTTCCTTCGGCGTCGTCATCGGTGAGAACTACCCGGCACCGATCGTGGACCACGCCGAAGCGCGCCAACACACGCTGGTCGCCTACAGACGGGCCCTCGACTGACCATCAGCCCGGACACAGTCGGCGGAGTGCGTGACCACGCCGTCGGCATCGGTTCCCAGAATCAGCCCATGGACGTCGGTCTCGAACCCCGGGCACTCGCGGGCGAACTCGCGGTTGAACTTGAGGTAGTCGACGATCGTCCGGTTGAACACCTCGCCCGGAACCAGCAACGGGATGCCGGGCGGATAGGGCGTCACCAGGCTGGTCGTCACCCGCCCCTCGAGCTGGTCGATCGGAACGCGCTCAGTAGTGCGGTGCGCAATGTGGGCGAACGCGTCGCTCGGCTTCATGACCGGCGTGTGGTCGCTGAGGTAAATCTCGGTCGTGAGTCGGGCCGTGTCGTACTTGGCGTACAGGGTGTGCACGTGCTGGCAGAGATCCTGCAACCCGAGCTGCTCGTACCGGGGTTGCTTGGCGCAGAACTCCGGCATGATCCGCCACATGGGCTGATTCTTGTCGTAGTCGTCCTTGAACTGCTGCAGCGCAGTGAGCAGCGTATTCCAGCGGCCCTTGGTGATGCCTATGGTGAACATGATGAAGAAGCTGTAGAGCCCCGTCTTCTCCACAACGACCCCGTGTTTGGCCAGGAACTTCGTGACGATCGATGCCGGTATGCCGGTCGGGGCGAAGTCGCCCTTCAGATTGAGCCCGGGGGTCACGACAGTCGACTTGATCGGATCGAGCATGTTGAAGCCGGGCGCGATGTCCCCGAATCCGTGCCACGACTCCTGGCCGTCCTCCTGCACTCCGTCGGCATCAGTCGGCGCCAACACCCAGTCGGTGCCGTGTCCCGTCTCTTCGTCCGTCAGCTCGTCGGGGCCCCATACCTCGAACCACCAATCGTCCTTGCCGTAGTCGTTCTCGACCTTGCGCATGGCCCGGCGGAAATCGAGCGCTTCGTCGATGCTCTCCTCCACCAATGCTCGGCCGCCCGGAGGTTCCATCATCGCGGCCGCAACATCGCAACTGGCGATGATGCTGTACTGCGGCGAGGTGCTGGTGTGCATGAGGTACGCCTCGTTGAAGAGGTGTCGGTCGAGTTTGGTGTCGAGCGAGTCCTGGACGAGCACGTGGCTTGCCTGGCTGATACCGGCCAGCAACTTGTGCACCGACTGGGTCGAGTACACCACCGAGTGACGGGGTCGGCCCCGGCGGCGACCCATGGCGTGGAACTGCCCATAGAACTCGTGGAACGCGGCGTGGGGCAACCAGGCCTCGTCGAAGTGCAAGTTGTCGACGTACCCGTCGAGCAGACCCTTGACTGTCTCGGTGTTGTAGAGCACGCCGTCGTAGGTCGACTGGGTCAGGGCCATGATGCGCGGCTTCACCGAGTCGGCGTCGACCCCCTGCAACAGTGGGTTCGCCCGGATCTTGTCCTTGATCGACTCGATCTCGAACTCGCTTTGGGGAATGGGGCCGATGATGCCGTAGTGGTTGCGGGTCGGTGTCAGGAACACCGGCACGGCCCCGGTCATGATGATGCTGTGCAGGATCGACTTGTGGCAGTTGCGGTCGACCACCACCACGTCACCGGGTGCCACCGTGTGATGCCAGACCATCTTGTTGCTGGTGCTCGTGCCATTGGTGACGAAGAAGCAGTGGTCCGCGTTGAAGATGCGTGCCGCATTGCGTTCTGAGGCCCCGATGGCGCCGTTGTGATCGAGCAGCTGTCCGAGCTCTTCGACCGCGTTGCAGACGTCGGCCCGGAGCATGTTCTCGCCGAAGAACTGGTGGAACATCTGACCCACGGGCGACTTCAGGAACGCGACGCCTCCGGAGTGCCCTGGGCAGTGCCACGAATACGAGCCGTCCTCGGCGTAGTTGAGCAACGCCTTGAAGAACGGGGGCTTGACGCCTTCGAGGTAGCTCTTGGCCTCGCGGATGATATGGCGAGCCACGAACTCGGGGGTGTCCTCGAACATGTGGATGAAGCCGTGGAGCTCACGCAGGATGTCGTTCGGGACATGACGGCTGGTGGCCGTCTCGCCGTAGAGATAGATGGGGACCTCGTCGTTCTTCCAACGCACTTCCTCGATGAAGTTCCGGATGTTGACGACGGCCGGATCGATGTCGGGTCCCGGGGTGAACTCCTCGTCGTCGATCGACAGAATGAACGCGCTGGCCCGACTCTGCTGCTGGGCGAACTGGCTGAGGTCGCCGTAACTGGTGGCGCCGAGCACCTCGAAGCCCTCGGCCTCGAGCGCATCGGCCAGGGCACGGATGCCGAAACCTGAGGTGTTCTCGGATCGGAAGTCCTCGTCGATGATGACGATCGGGAAACGGAATTTCATCGCTTCGCGGACGCAGTCAAGGCGTCGGACCCACGAGGTCCTCGATGCACATGGGCCATGACGCCATCTTGCCACGGAACCGTGCAGACTTGGAACGTGACAGGCAACACTCCCGAGCACGTCGGCGTCGGCGTCGACGCCCTCATCGGATCCGGATTCGGGGCCGCGGTGTCCGCGTTTCGGCCGCGCTTCGGCGCGCCGTGTCGCCCGCTGAAGCCCGTCGATCCCCCAGCCGTCCCGACCCGCCTCGTGCCGTCGACTTTCGTCAACCGCGGGCCACACTGAAGCGATGGGCACCTCCGAGGAATTCCCTCTCGCCGGTCTGGCTCCGTTGCCGCCACTGGAGCGACGGCGATCGTCCGTTCTCCCGCGGATCATCATCTGGCTGGTGCTGCTCGTCGGGCTGGTTCTCGCCTGGTTGCTCGGCTCGGCCGTCATTCCTCGCTGGTGGGCCCAGCGCCTGGGTGACTTGACCGACGGCCGACTCATCTTCGGCAGCTTTCTCGGGTTCGCCATGGGAGGCCTGTTCACCATCGTGCCCCTGATCGTCGTTGCCTTGGGCTGGCGCTTCCGCGGCGGGTTGAAGCGCGCGTTGGTCTTCATCGTGCTTGCTGTGGTCCTCGCGTCGCCGAACCTCACAACCCTGGGCATCGTGCTGGGGTCGGGCAACGCGGCCCACGCGGGCGAACGCATTCTCGACGTCGACGCGCCCGGCATCCGCGGTGGCTCGCTGGTCGGATCGATCGTGGGCGCGCTCCTCGTGTTCGGATTCCTTGCGCTCGCTCGCTCACGTCGACGCAACACGCGCAAGGCCCGGTCGCTGGCCCAAGACCTGAAGGCCCGCGAGATCGTCAACGACCCAAGCTGATCAGCCGACCGCGGGGCGATAGGTGCCGACTTCGTCGGCGTCCATCTCGTTTTCGGGCTCGACGGAGCGAAGGATGTCCTTGATGTCCGCATCAGGCTGCTCGCCCCGCATCGCCCGGGCAGCAGCGACGTAGGCCGCGGCGTTGCTCGGACCGTACATGCCGGCCCAGATCTACTCCTGCCGGTTGATCGCGAGGTCGTCGGCTTTGCTGGCATCGTCTGCGGTCATGCGCAGAGCGTAGCCCTGGCCAGGGAGACCGTCTGGATCGGCCGGTTTAGACATGTGCGACAGCAGCACCGGCTTCACACGGGACTGCGTTTCCTGCTAGCAAGAGTGGCAGAAGAGCCAACCATCGGATTGCCGAGCATCCCGACCGGGCTGCCAGGAGGAAGCGCATGACTTACGAATTCACCGCCAAAGGCCTGGAGATGCAGGAGGCCGTGAAGTCGTTCATGGACGACTTCATCTACCCCAACGAAGAGGAGTTCTACGAGGAGTACCACTCCCTCGAGGACCACAACGCCACGCCGCCCATCCTCGACAAGCTGAAGGCCGCCGCTCGTGAGCGAGGTCTGTGGAACCTCTTCATCCCGCACCTCGATCCTCAGGCTCCGGGCACCAAGCTGTCCAACGTCGATTACGCCCCGATCTCCGAACAACTCGGCAAGGTCACCTTCGCCTCCGAGGCCCTCAACTGCTCGGCACCCGACACCGGCAACATGGAGATCCTCAACCTCTTCGCCTCCGATGCAGTCAAGCAGCGTTGGCTTTCTCCGCTGCTCGAGGGCGACATTCGTTCGGCGTTCTCGATGACCGAGCCCTTGGTTGCGTCTTCCGATGCCTCCAACATCGAGCTCAGCATCAACAAGGACGGCAAGGAATACGTCCTCAACGGGCGCAAGTGGTTCTCGTCCAATGCACTCCGCCCCGAGTGCGAGGTCCTCATCGTCATGGGCAAGAACGATCCGAACGCCTCGGCCCACCGCCAGCAGTCGATGATCGTGGTTCCCAAGAACACCCCGGGTATCAGCTTCGGCCGTGACCCGATGGTCTTCGGCTACCACGACCGTGGCGGCCACCCTGAGATCGTCTACGAGAACGTACGGGTGCCCGAGGATCACATCCTGGGCGGCGAGGGCGATGGTTTCGCCATCAGCCAAGCCCGTCTCGGCCCCGGTCGCATCCACCACTGCATGCGAGCCATCGGTGTCGCCGAACGAGCGCTCGAGGCCATGTGTCGTCGAGCCCTCGATCGCGAGACCTTCGGCAAGACCGTTGCCCAACACAGCCTGGTCCAGGACTGGATCGCCGAAGGCCGCATCGAGATCGACCAGGCACGTCAGTACGTCATGTACGTCGCGCACCTGATGGACACCGTCGGCAACAAGGCGGCAGCCCAGGAGATCTCGGGCATCAAGGTCGCCATTCCCAACATGGCGCTGAAGATCATCGACCGTGCCATCCAGATCCACGGCGCGGCCGGTGTCACCCAGTTCTTCCCACTGGCCCACATGTACGCCCACATGCGCACGTTGCGAATCGCCGACGGCCCCGACGAGGTGCACAAGATGACCATCGCACGACGCGAGCTGCGCCGCTACGAGCCCAGCTTCCGCCCCTAGCTGGACCTTCCTTCCGGATCCCGACCACCCCCGTTCTGCAAGCCCGTGACCCACGGGTGGGTGTGGTGGGTCGTGCAGAACGGAGGTCGGGTGGGTTGGGCTTGCAGAACGGTCAGGCGACGGCCCTCAAACGT
The DNA here is from genome assembly GCA_027730885.1 of Actinomycetota bacterium. Classification (GTDB taxonomy): domain Bacteria; phylum Actinomycetota; class Acidimicrobiia; order Acidimicrobiales; family SZUA-35; genus JAHECQ01. Next base: position 7,567 of record JAQCHM010000153.1, read on the forward strand.
CGGCGGAGCTGCGGGTAGCGCTAGCAGGATGCGGAAAAGCGGGGCCCGTGGCGTGGGGTGAGTCTCGGCGGGTCTGATCGGCTGT
>JAQCHM010000154.1 GCA_027730885.1 Actinomycetota bacterium
ATTGGCGGGCGTCCGCGTGAATCACTGGGTCAGCGGGGCTGCCGTGATGATCGGTGTGGCGTGGTACCTGTACTCGGGCCGAGCCGCCGCCTCAGGCGGCGTCCCCGTCGATGGGGACTTCGATGCGCCTGATGTCGAGACCGAGTGACGCGAAGTTCTCGATGGGCTGGTTGTACCCACGATCGAGGTGATGCGTGCCGGTGATCGTGGTGGCTCCGTCGGCTGCGGCGGCCGCCAACACGTAGGCGAACCCACCGCGGATGTCAGGCACGACGACGTTCGTGCCGTGCAGCGGTTGTCCTCCGCGGACGATGGCCGAGCATGGTGTCGCGCTGCCGACGAACCGGCTCTGAATGCTGCCGAGCGGATTGTTGTAGAGCTCGATCTGAGCGCCCATTTGCTTCAGGGCGGGTACGTAGGTGAAACGGTTCTCGTAGACGGTTTCGTACATGACTGACAAGCCGTCGCATTGGGTCAACAAGGCGACCATGGGTGACTGCCAGTCGGTCATGAACCCCGGGTGGGTGTCGGTCTCGACTGCTGCGGGCGTCAGGGTCTCGGCCCAGGCACTGACCGACGAGTCGGTGATCTCGAATCGAGCGCCCATTCCACTGAGCGTCGAGATGGCGGTCACCAGTCGTTCCTGGCTGCAGCCGTGGACCCGGACTTCTCCGCCGGTGATGAGACCAGCGACCAGGAATGAGAACGCCTCGATGCGGTCGCCTTTGAGGTGATGGGCGGCCCCGCTCAACTCGGACACGCCCTCGATCATGATCCGACGATCGGGCCGCAGTTCGATCCGGGCCCCCATGCGCTGCAGGAACAACGCAAGTTCGATGACTTCGGGCTCGGTGGCCGCGTTGTCGAGGACGGTTCGTCCCTCGGCCAGGCACGCAGTGAGCAGCACGGTCTCCGTCGCGCCGACCGAAGGGTATGGCAGTTCGATGTGGGCACCACGGAGCCGGGTGGCCTTGGCCTCCATGCCCTCCTCGGTGAGGGTGATCTCTGCTCCCATGCGGGTGAGCGCCTCGACGTGGAAGTCGATGGGACGTGAGCCGATGTCGTCGCCGCCGACCAAGGGTACGAACGCCTCGCCCACTCGGTGGAGCAGCGGGCCGACCATGAGGATCGGGATGCGATTCATGCCGCTGAAGCGGACGGGTACCCGGCTGTTGCTGAGCGACGAGCTGTCGACCGTTGCGACGCCATTGCGAAGTTCGACCTCGCAACCGAGCGCTCGGAGCATGTTGGCGGTGATGTCCACGTCGCCAATGTCGGGACAGTTGCTGATGGTCGACGGCGTCAGCCCGAGCAGTGCGGCAACCAAGTGTTTGGTGACCGCGTTCTTCGAGCCGCGAACCGCGACATCGCCGCGAAGGGGACCTACAGGATTCACCACCCACGCCGGCGTCATGGTCGGCGCCGCGGCTTGCTCTTTTGTCGAGTGACCACTCACGGGCGCCGATCCTACTGTGCGGTAATGCGCGCTCGCTGCCAGGCGGCGCCAAACGAGCTCAACGCCTGCTTCAGACCGGTACCCCGATCTCGTCGAGCATCCGACGGAGATAGCCGCCATCGGTCAGCAGATCGTGCAGACGGACCAACGGATGCAAGGGGCCGAGGGTCGAATCGATTCGCCGCGCCGGGTTGTTCAGGAGGTCCTTCACGTCGAAGGCCATTGCGTAGAGGCGCACGCGGTCGTAAAGGCGCGGGTGCCGGAACATGGCCGGCTGGAACTCGGCCAACCATTCCGGGACCTGCTCGTAGTCGACGGCCCGGGTCATGGCCTCGAGGTCAGCGGCGACGTGGGCGTGGGGGTAGGCCGCGATGCGCAGGAGGACGTCGAGTTCGAGATCGACCGGCGCGCCGCGGCACCACTCGAAGTCCAACACACCCGAGAGCTGCACGCCGTCCCACAGGACGTTCTCGAACGTGAGGTCGCCGTGGATGAGCTGACGTTGGTCGTAGTCGGCGACGGCGTCACCGATCGCGTTGGCCAAGTCCTCGGCCGCGTCGATGATGTAGGGATCGACGCCCTTGTGTCGCAGCTCGTCGAGGGCCACGAGCATGGGCACGAGAGGCGTCACGCAGCGAGGGTCGATCAGGTAGGGCTGGTTGTCCACCCTCGGCACCTGCACAGGTGTCGGTGTCCGGTGGAGCTTGGTGATCGCAAGACAAAGTTGGCTGATCGCCGACCGGGGCTGGGCCGGCGACATCATCGGCCACGCGCGGGCGAGAGGAGCGCCGTGGACTCGCTTGACGATGAGGTAGTCCGCGCCGAGTTCGCCTCCATAGGCGACAACAGTCGGGGCCCAGGACTCGTGAGGAAGGAACTGGCAGAGGTGAGCTTCGCGGCGCAGGCGCTGGTTCGGTTGTCGGTTGACCCGAACCACATACTCGGAGCCGACGAAGACCTCGTTCCGGGTGCTGCTGGCGCGGACCAACGACGAGTCATCGGGCAAGCCGGCGTTGCGGAGCGCTTGCCGTGCCCTGGCCAGGGCGAATGCGTCTGAGGTCGTCGGTTGCATGGAACTGATGGACAGAGCAGGTGGAGCCTGCTCGGGTCCTCCTTAGAACGTCGGCGGGCGAGGGACGATTTTCATGGGCCGTTCGACTCATGCGCCCCGAGCACCCAGTGGCTCACGGCCGGCCATGCGTCTGCGGCCCACGGTCCGAACGGTTGATCGGTGAGCGCGACCAAGCCGATTCCAGCGACCGGGTCGACCCAGAACATGGTTCCGCTTCGGCCGAAATGGCCGAACGTCCCCGGACTGTTCTCGGCCGCCGTCCAGTGAGGATCCTTGCCGCCGCGGAGCTCGAAACCAAGACCCCACGGGTTGGGTACCTGACGACCGAATCCTGGCAGGACACCGGCCAACTCGCCGAATTGCGCCGAGGTCGCGGTGGCCAGGGTGGACGGATGGATGAGCGTGGGTTCGAGCAGCTCGTTCGCGACCAGCAGGAGGTCCGGGACGGTTGATGTCGCTTCGGCCGCGGGCGAACCGTGGAGGATCGTGTCGGTCAGACCGAGCGGCTCGACCACCGATTCCCGGAAGTACTGACGGTGGTCGATGCCGGTTCGTTCTGTCAGCAGCCGTCCGAGGACGACGAAGCCTGCGTTGGAGTAGAGCCGCCGTACACCGGGGCGGGCCACGGTCCTCAGCCCACCGTCATCGGCCAAGTCGGGCCCGAGCCCCGACGCATGCGACAGGAGGTGTCGAACTGTCGATCCGGGCGGTCCGGCCGGCTCGTCCAACGACACGCTGCCTTCTTCGATCGCCACGAGGACAGCGAGGGAAAACAGCGCTTTGGTGACCGAGGCCAGAGGGAACGGCCGATCGACCTCGGTTCCGGAGTTGGTGGCCAACCAGCGATTTCGCGATCGGTCGGACACGCCGACGACGACGTGCTCGGCGGGCCATGTGGCGATGTGCTCTGCGAGGGAGGCGGCGATCTCGCTCACGATACTCCTGACCATTAGGGTGCCCGCCCATGGCCGTGGACCTGTATTTCGATCGTCCCTCGCGGAGCCACCGAGTTCGTCGATCCTTCGGCTTCGTCGACCTCTCCGGGTTCACGGCGTTCAGCGCAACCAACGGCGACGATCGGGCGGTCGAACAGCTCTCGCTGTTTCGTGCGGTCCTCCGTTCGGTCGGCTCTGCCACCGGGGTCCGCGTTGCGAAGTGGTTGGGTGATGGAGCGATGTTGGTCGCACTCGAACCGGCGACGCTCGTGAGCGCCATCCTGAGGGTCAAGCGGATGCTCGCGGCCGAAGGCTCGGAGCTGCCGATTCACGCGGGCGTGGCGGCGGGCGACGTCATCCTCTTCGAAGGCGACGATCACATCGGCAACGTGGTCAACCTGGCCGCTCGGCTGGCGGCTCGGGCGGCACCCGGCCAGATCCTGGCACCGGCCGACACGTTCCACGGGCTGTCTCGCTCCGATGCGTTGCTCGGTCCGATTCAGATTCCCGGCTTCGAACATCCCATCGAGGTTGCGGATTTGGCCTTGGCTCCTGCGCTGGTCGAGTCCTACAACTTGTAGCGTCGTGCCGCCGATCTACACCGGCTCGAGTAGCGACGGGAGCCATCGGGGCCCGAGAGCCGGTAGAATCAAGCCATCACGCGTAACCCGATGAATGCACCGAAGCACCCTGCTTGGGAACGCCCCTATGCCTAGGAAACATCATGCCTAGAACGTTCGCCGAACTCGGCGTCGCCGCCCCGATGGTGGCCTCCCTTTCGGCCCGCGGCTACGAGACCGCATTTCCCGTCCAGGAGCTGACGATCTCCGATGCCCTTCTGGGTCGCGATGTGTGTGGAAAGGCCAAGACCGGTTCAGGCAAGACGCTTGCCTTCGGGATCCCGGCGGTGCAGCGTATTTCGGAGCTGCCGAAGGGCAACGTGCATGCCCTCATCCTGGTGCCCACTCGCGAACTCGCCACCCAGGTGCTCGAGGAGCTGGCACCTCTCGGGGAAAGCGTCGGCGTGCGCCTTGCTGCCATCTATGGCGGCGCCGACATGGATCGCCAGATCAAGCAGGTCAAGGACGGCGTCGAGCTCATCGTCGCCACGCCGGGTCGCATGATCGATCTGCTGGATCGAGGCGAGGTGTCGGTGTCCCAGGTCAGCCATGTCATCGTCGACGAGGCCGACCGCATGGCCGACATGGGGTTCCTCCCTCAGGTCGAATGGATCCTGCGTCGGATCGACGGAGATCACCAAACGCTGTTGTTCTCAGCGACGCTCGACGGCGCCATCGACGGGTTGGTTCGCCGCTATCAACGTGACCCCGTTCGCCACGAGGTGGTCGAGGAAGAGGTGACGGTCGAGCAGATGGCGCATCGCTTCATCGCGGTGCACCAGATGGACATGGCGAAGGTCGTTGCTTCCATCGCGAAACACGCCAACCGAACGATCGTGTTCTGCAACACCAAGCGCAACTGCGACCGTCTTGCGCAGAGCTTGCTTGACCTCGGCGTCGACGCCGAACCGATCCACGGCGACCTCCGCCAGCGCCAGCGGGAGAAGGCTCTGGCCGCCTTCAGCGGGGGCGATGTCGAAGCGCTGATCGCCACCGACGTCGCGGCGCGAGGCATCCACGTCGACGACGTGGACGTGGTCGTTCACTACGACGTCCCTGATGACCACAAGACCTACCTCCACCGCTCAGGACGTACGGCCCGGGCAGGCGGCACCGGCGTGGCTGTGTCCCTGGTGTTGTGGAATCAGGAACTGGACGTGAAGCGGTTGCAGAAGCGGCTGGGTCTCGACGAGCCCATCGTCGAGATGTTCTCCAACGATCCTCGACTACATGATCTCTTCGCATGGAACCCATCCGCTGACTGAACCGGAACCGGCCGAGACCGATCCCTGGTCGATCGTCCTCGGGCACGAACAGCAGGCCAGTCCGACCGAACGCAAACGCCGAGGAGCCTGGTACACGCCCCGCTCCTTGGTCGACGCACTGGTCCGGCTGACGTTCGACGGGTTGGACGAAGCTCCTGAGTTGGTGCTCGATCCATCGTGTGGCGGAGGTGGATTCCTCCTGGGGGTGCTCGACCGTCTTGTGGCCGATGGTGCGTCGCCCGAGGTGGCGCTGCGGCGAGTTGCCGGCATCGACATCGATGCTTCGGCGATCGCCGCGGCTCGGCGCGCGATCGGCGCCTGGGCCCGTGGACACGACCTGCCCTCGTCTGCGGTCACCGGAGTACGGCTCGGGACCGCCGATGCGTTGGACGGTCTGCCGAGCGCGTGGCCGCGTCCCTCGATCGTCATCGGGAACCCACCGTTTGCCTCTCCGCTCCGGGGCGGTTCGTTTCCTGAACGGGCGCACGAGGCTCGGCGGGAGGACGGAGATCTGCTCGGCCCCTACTCGGATCTGGCCGCGCTGCATCTGCTGGCCGCGGTCCGCAGTTGTGCGCCCCATGGTCGGGTGTGCCTCATCCTTCCGCAGTCGCTGTTGGCGGGTCGCGACAGTGCCGGGCTCCGGGCCTGGCTGGACATCGCCGCCCCTCCGACTGCCGTCTGGATCTCGAGCGTTGGTCAGTTCCGTGCCTCGGTCAACGTTTGGGCACCCGTCCTCGCCGTTGGCGGCGAGCGCGGTCCGGTGCGGGTGGTGGCCACCTCGCTCCCTGAGCCTCGATCGGTTGCTCCGGGCGCGTGGCCCGAGCTGGCGGCCGAGGCACTGGGCATCCCGAACCCCGGGATCGACGGCGACCGGGCGATCCTGTTCGGAACGTTGGCCACCGCCACTGCCGGTTTCCGGGACGAGTACTACGGGATCGCGGCCGCGTGTCGAGAGTCTGATGATGCCGATCGGGGTGCCTTGCGCATCGTCACGAGTGGATCGCTCCATCCCCTGTCGTGTTCGTGGGGGAGGAAGGAGATCACCCTGGCCAAGCGGCGCTGGTCGAGACCGGTTGCGGATCGCCCGGCCTTCGACGGCGCCCTTGGGCGATGGGTCGAACAGCAGTGTCGCCCGAAGCTGGTCCTGCCCACCCAGTCCCGGGTGTTCGAGCCGGTCATCGACACAGTGGGCAATCTCCTGCCGGTCACCCCGGTGTTGTCGATCAACGCCCAGCCCGAGGTGCTGGGGAGGCTCGCCGCCGTGCTCTTAGCCCCTCCGGTCGTAGCGTGGGCCCATCGACGCTGGTGCGGAACCGCGTTGTCCGTCGGGGCCATGAAGCTGGCCGCGAAGGACCTGGCCTTGCTGCCCCTGCCTCCCTCGGCACGCCAGGGAACGGCACGACGTTGGGACCAAGCGGCCGAGCTCGCCCTCGGCATCGATCCGTTCGATGTGGACGCAACCCCTCTCCGGGAGACGCTGGAGACCATCGGTCGACTGATGACCGAGGCCTACGGGGCCCCGGAGAGCCTGTTCGATTGGTGGTCGAGTCGACTGCACCCCGTTGGGTGACGTCGGTGGCCCGGACGGCCCCCATGGCTCGGAACGGAACCGATCGGTACGCTTGTCCTCCATGCCAGGACCCGAGGAACCGAAACGCAGTTCCGATCTGCGTCGGCCTGCGTCCAGAATCTCCCTGCCCGCGACAGGTGCGTGGCGTCCCGGCGATCCGCCGGCCGGCCGGCAGTTCCTCGAGGTCGGTGGTGGCCGGCCCTTCGCGCTCGAGGGTGGAGGGTCACTGCTGGAGGTGGTTGTTGCCTACGAGACGTTCGGCGCGCTCGATGCGCTGGCGTCCAACGCCATCCTGGTTTGTCATGCGTTGACGGGCGATGCCCACGTGTCGGGCGCGAGCGGTCCGGGCCAACCGACCGACGGCTGGTGGAACGACCTCGTCGGCCCGGGCAAGACGCTCGACACTGACCGATTCTTCGTCGTCTGCGCCAATGTCCTCGGCGGATGTCAAGGCACGACCGGGCCGTCGAGTCTCGACCCGAGTGAGGGGCGACCCTACGGCGGCCGGTTCCCGGTGGTGTCGATCCGGGACATCGTGCGAACCCAAGCCTTGTTGGCCGACGCGCTCCACATCGAGCGATGGATGTCGGTCGTCGGCGGGTCGATGGGCGGGATGCAGGTGCTCGAGTGGGCGGTCATGTTCCCCCATCGAGTGCGTTCGATCGCGGCCATCGCCACCGCGGCATGCGCCAGCCCGTGGCAGATCGGGTGGAGCCAGGTCGGAC
>JAQCHM010000155.1 GCA_027730885.1 Actinomycetota bacterium
GGCGGCGTCCAGGCCGAGAACCAGTACTTGGCGACCCAGCTCGCAGCCGCCGGCTCGCAGCTGACCGAGATCGAAAAGCTGATGGAACCACTCAACCGGGCACAGGAGACCAAGCAGCGTTTGGAGGACATCGAGTCGTCGACGACGTGGAAGCTGACCTGGAAACTGCTCGCTCCCTACCGAGTCCTACGGGGACGCTCATGACGCTTTCGATCGTAGTACCGGTCTACCGCCCCGACCCGTCGCATCTCGTCGAGGCCATCGACTCTGTCCGAGCCCAGACCGACCCCGACTGGCAGCTGGTGTTGGCTGCTGACGGACCGCAGCCGGCGGAGGTCGACGCCGTCCTCGATGCCCTCGACGACCCGAGGATCGTCCTCGAACGTTGCCCGACGCAGGGCGGCATCTCCGCCGCGACCAACGCCGCGATCGCCCGCGCCACCGGCGAGTTCGTGGCCTTTCTGGACAACGACGACGTATTGTCCCCTCGTGCGACCCAGGCCATCGCGCGTGCCACCGGTCTCGCCGACGACGTCGACTTCGTCTACAGCGACGAGGACAAACTCGACCCGGGTGGTCGCCGCGTCGAACCCTTCCACAAGCCTGGCTGGTCGCCGGAGCGTCTGCTCGGCCAGATGTACACCTGCCATCTCAGTGCCTACCGGAAGTCCCTGATCGACCAGGTCGGAGGCCTACGTTCGGAGTTCAACGGGGCCCAGGACCACGACCTCGCACTCCGAATCTCCCGACTCGCCCGCCGGGTCGTGCACATCCCTGAGGTGCTGTACCACTGGCGACAGAGCGCAACGTCCACCGCCCTCGACCCTGGCTCGAAGCAGTGGGCCCACGACGCAGGGACCCGCGCCGTCCAGGCCCACCTCGACGACGCCGGGCTTCCCGCGCTGGCCGTGAGCGATGCCGCCTACCCGGGCGTCACCGTGATCAATCCTGCGCTACGAGCCCATCCCCTGGTCAGCATCATCGTGCTCACCAGGGGCACGGCTCGCATGATTCGCAACGAGTCGGTCGTGTTGGACGAACATGGCGTCCGAACGGTGCTGCAGCGGTCCAGCTACCCCAACTACGAAATCGTGGTCGTGCTCGACCGAGACGCCCCGCCTGCCCTCGCCGCGCAGCTCGAAGCGCTCGATCCCAAACGCATACGAACGGTGCACAACACCGAACCGTTCAACTTCGCGGATGCCAACAACTTTGGCGTCGACCAGGCCGAGGGCACCCACCTCATCTTCCTCAACGACGACACCGAGGTGAAGACGCCCGGCTGGATCGAGCGCCTGGTCTTCTGGTCGTCGATTCCCGACGTCGGCGTGGCCGGTTGCTGCCTCGAGTTCGCTGACGGCCGTATTCAGCATGCCGGAATCGTGAGCCGAGCCTCCGGACCGAGCCATCGGTGGGCCGGCTTCGCGGCCGATCACCCCGGCATGTTCAGCTCGCTTCGGCTCACGGTGAACATGCTGGCCACGACCGGCGCATGCCTCGCCATCCTGCGGACGAGGTTCGAGGAGGTCGGCGGATTCACGAAGCTGTTTCCGCTCAACTTCAACGACGTCGACCTGGGCCTGAAGCTCGTCAGCCGCGGCTACCGCAACGTCGTGGACAACCGGACGCGGCTGTACCACTTCGAGACGTCCACTCGGCCCAAGACCGTCGAAGCCAACGAAGTCCATCTGCTCTTCGAACGATGGAACGGTCTGATCAACGACGACCCCTGGGACAATCCCAACGTCAGAGGCGTCGGGGTCGAGGAGACCCCAGCCCCCCCGCTGCTCACTCGGCTGCGGGAGATGCATGGCACGCATTATCCCCCGCGTGCCTGGCCGCCACTCAGTTGCTGAGCGCCGAGCTCCACCGAGCCCCGAGATCAATGAGGCCGTGACGCTCTTCCGACGAACCGGGTTGGACGATCAGACGCTTGGCTCGATCCCAGGAATCGAAGCAGTGCAGGACATCGTTCGAGTAGACGCCGGTCGTGACGAAGTACTTGCCTGGCAACAACGCCAGACGAGTGAGGTTCACATCGACAGAGCCGGTGCCGACGCCAAGATCGGGCTGCTCGACACCTCCCAAGCGATTGTTGGGTCCGGCGATGTGAGTGCCGTTCTCGTGATGGATGGCGATACCGAACACAGGGGACTCGATGGCTGACGCAGCACGATAGTGCAGGCGGATGACCAGACCATCGCCGCTGCTACCCGACGGTCGTTCGGTTCCGTCGAGGTCGTGGTAGGTCACATCGATGATCCGGACCTCGCCCGACCCTCGGCGCGACCCATCGTCGGTGTCGAGTTCGATGACTTCAGGCGTCGGCTCGGCCAGGAGCCGATCGTTCTCCTGCTGATTCACCCGATTCAGGTAGCGCTCGATGACCTCGCTGGGGTTCCCCGCCATCTGGAGTTGCCCGTGGTCGAGCCAGGCCACTTCGTCACAGAGGGTTTCCATGGTGCCGGCGTCATGTGATACCAGGACGATGGTCGTGCCCTTGCGACGCAGGGCGTAGATGTGATCGAAACACTTCCGCTGGAACTCCTCGTCACCGACGGCCAGGACCTCGTCCACCAGGAGGATCTCGGGCTGAACATGCACCGCGATCGCGAAGCCGAGTCGGACCGACATCCCGCTCGAGTACACCTTCACGGGGGCGTCGACGAACTGCCCGATGCCGCTGAACTCAATGATGTCGTCCATCGCCTGGGTCATCTCGGTCCGGGTCAGTCCCAGCATCGCCCCGTTGAGATAGATGTTCTCCCGGCCGGTGAGGTCGGGGTGAAATCCTGATCCCAGTTCGAGGAGCGCCGAAATGCGCCCGGACACTTCGATGGAGCCGCTGGTCGGCCGATGGATGCCGGCGATGAGTCGCAACAACGTCGACTTGCCGGAGCCGTTGTGGCCGATGATGCCGAAAAACGATCCTGTGGGGATGTCGAACGTCACGTCTCGAAGGGCCCAGAACTCGCTTGCGTTCCCCTGTCCACGCCGTAGGAAGAGTTCCTTCAGCGAGTCGGCTCGGTCGGCGTGCAGGTTGAAGCGTTTGGAGACGCCGGCGATCGAGATGGCGGTCACAATTCCTCGCTGATGGCCATCGATCGCTTCCGGAAGTACCACAACCCGATGGTCGGCGACACGACGGCATAGCCGATCATCGCCAAGCAACGGCCGAGTGAGGGGACCTCGAGGAAGTAGACGACATCGTGGGCGCCCTGGACGAACTGGCTCACGGGGTTCCAGGCGACGAGTTCCCGCGCCGGGAGGCCGTACGTATCGATGTCGGGGCCATCGAGCAGGCCGATGGGGTAGACGATGGGCACGAGGAAGAACTGCAAGCTGAGGGCGATGCCGGTCAGGTAGCGGACGTCGCGGAAGCGGGCGTTGAGGACCGAGATGACCAGCCCGATGCCGAGGCCGAACGACGCGACCCCGAGGAGGATCGGGAAGAACAGGAGGAACGTGAAGCTGATGTTGCCGAGGGCCAGCATGATGGCCAACAGAACGGCCACCTCGAACAGGGTCTGTACCAGGGTGGCCAAAGTCCCGCCCAGAATCGCGGTCTCGGTCGGGAAGAACACCTTCTTCCGGAGGTCCATGACGCCGGCCAGCCAGTCCATGGAGCCGTTGACCACGTTGGCAAAGAGGTTCCAGCCGACCAGGCCCGCAAACAGGTACACCGCGAACAGCTCGGCGCTTGCGTTCTTCGTCGTCGGCGGAGCCGTGCGGAGGAAGACGCCGAACACGATGCTGTAGATGAGCACGGTGGAGAGCGGGTTGATGAGCGACCACATCCAGCCCAGCAGCGAACGCTTGTAGCGAGCCCGGACCTCGCGCTGGAAGAAGCTGGTGACCAACAGCCAGAACGGCGAGCGCTGTTGAACAACAGGCCTGATCATCGGGGGAACGGTCGTCATGACTCACGCAACGCTAGCCCCTAAACGAAGCGAGACAGACGAGCCCTCCTGCGTTCCTTACCCAGCCATTCCTCCGCACGGTCGGCACGACGCTGGAGCTGTTCGACGGTGGCCTCGCTCACCTTCTTCACGCCGGCCAACCGATTCAGCTCCGCGTTGACCGCAGCGTGAGACCGGCTTGTGGTCACCGCCAAGTCCCGGGCCAGATCAGTGTTGAGGCGTCGCAGTCGGCCCCGCTCACGCCGGCTCGTTTTGCGCGGGCTGGGCGATCCCGGCCGAGGCAGCGCAAGGAAGTCGATCAGGAGGCGATCGTCTTCCCCCAGCTGGTGGTCCGACGGGAAGTCGGGCGGTGTCAGTTCGCTGTCGGCGTGCGGATCGTCGAAGACGTGCAACTCGGCCGGAGCATCGGTGACGGTGGCCGAAAGCACGGCGAACAACGACATCTGGCCGTCATCGTCGTGATGTTGTCGATCGAGGTCGGCCGGGCCGGCGGCGGCGTCGTCGGCCGCGCTCGCCTCGTCCGCCGCGCTCCTGGTCAGGCAATGACGGCGAACCTCCGCGATCGACTCGGCCCAATGGCGCAGCCGCGGGTCGTCGGGGATGAACAGGTAGGCCCGGCCCGAACCTCGCCCCGGGGTCCAGCGGACGATGCGCCCAACGGCCTGTCGGAAGAAGAGCTCCGTCGTGGTTGTCGTCGCGTAGACACCGACCCGCAGGCGCGGCAGGTCGACGCCCTCGGAGACCATGCGGACGGCCACGATCCACGGCTCGGTCCCGACGCCGAACTTCGCAATCTTCTCCGAGGCGTCGGGGTCATCGCTCACGGCAACCGTTGCCCGTACGCGATGACGCTGACGGAGCAGGGTGGCGATCTCGTTGGCGTGCGTCTGGTCCATGGCGATCACCAGACCGCCGGCCTCGGGGTAGCGCCCACGCAGACGCATCAACTGCTCGTGGGCATGGTCGAGGACCGACACCATCCAGTCGCCGTCGAGGCTCAGGGCGGCGCGCAGACGCTGGTTGGCCAGTGTCCGGCTCAGCGGGTCGTCGAAGGAGGCCGACACCTGGGCGCCATCCGGGGCCATCCACTCCATGTGCCCGCCGAAACTGGGGAAGAACACCGGCCGAACGACTCGCCCGTCGGACAACGCGTCGCCGTAGCCGTATTCGATGTCGGGTCGGACCTGGCCGGCCTCGTAACGCAGGAAGGGAATGGGCTGCGAGTCACTTCGAAACGGGGTCCCCGAAAGGGCAAGGCGTCGGGCGGCGTCGGTGAACGCGACTCGGATGCCGTCACCCCACGACCGCTCGTCTCCGGCGTGGTGGATCTCATCCAGGATCACGAAACCGTCTCGGGCCAGCGGGGCGATCGCGGCCGGCGACGATCCGACCTGCTGGTAGGTGGTGACCACACCATGCACATCAGCCGGTATTCCCTCCCCCGGGACCCAGTCGGCGTCGAGGTGCAAACCGAATTGTTCGGACGCGTCGGCCCACTGTTCCTTGAGGTGACGCGTCGGCGCCACGATGACCAGCTGACCCGAAACCTTCGGCAACGTCATGCGGGCGGCCGTCAGGGCGAACGTCGTCTTGCCGGCACCCGGCGTGGCGACGGCAAGGAAGTCCGGCTCCCGGCCGGCCTCGTAGTGGTCGAGTGCGGCACGCTGCCAGGGTCGCAGTCGCAGTCTCGTGCCGCTCATGGGTCGACCAGTCTGGCGGGTGACGCCCACGTCTCCCACGTCCGATGGCAGACTTTCTCCATCGTGCGTCCCCCCGAGCCAACATCTGCGCCGAAACTACCGGCCACCCAGCCCCTCATCGAGGCCCGCCACGTGGTTCGCAGGTACGGCGGTCACCTTGCGCTCTCCGACGCCACCTTCGACATCAACCCGGGCATCACCGGCCTCCTCGGGGCAAACGGGGCGGGGAAGACCACACTGCTCGGCATGTTCATCGGCCTCCATCAGGTGAACTCGGGCACGCTCACCGTGCTCGGCCACGATCCGTGGAGTGCCGGCACCCACATCCGGGAACGTCTCGGGTACGCGCCCGAACACCACACGCTTCCGCCCGACCTACGAGCCAGCGACTTCGTGCGTCATGTCGCCGAGCTGCACGGTCTTCCCCCGGTCGAAGCGGCCACGCGGGCCTCCGACGCCCTGTGGCTGGTCGGCCTGGGCGAGGAGCGATTCCGAGCGCTGGGGACCATGTCCACCGGGCAACGCCAACGAGTGAAGCTGGCACAGGCCATTGCCCACGATCCCGAGCTGGTGCTGCTGGACGAGCCGACCGACGGGCTCGACCCGATGCAGCGAGACGCGATGCTCGATCTCATTCGGAAGATCTCCGCCGACTTCGGCATCAACATCGTCCTGTCGTCGCATCTTCTCGACGAGGTCGAGCGCATCTGCGACGCAGCTGTCATCATCGGCGACGGGGTCACGCTCGCTTCAGGGACGCTCGACGAGCTACGAGGCGGCGGAGGCACGAACGTCGTCGTCGAGATCGATGCCGGACTCAATGCCGTCGCTCATCTGGCCGACGCGCTCCGCAGCAGGCACCTGGCGGTTTCCGTCGACAATCGTCGCCTGACCGTCGCCGGAACCGACGACACCGCGTTCGATGCCATCCGGGACGCCTGCGCCGATGCGGCCGTCGGCATCGTGCGCCTTCACCGCCAACAACTCTCGTTGGAGGACGTGTTCCTGGAGCGAGTCGGATGAGCGAGATCGGCGGAAGCGCGCAGATCTTCGACCGGGGCTATCGCCGCTACGACGGCCCCCGCACCGGCGTCCGCGGCGCTCTCCGCAGCCTGGTCATCCATTCCTCACGATCGGTGTTGGGGATGGGCCGACCCGCTCGATCGAAGGCGATTCCGGTGCTGACCATCGTCTTCGCCTACCTACCGGCCATCGCGTTCATCGGCATGGCCGCCGTACTCCCCGAAAATCTTCGCGCCGAGGGAATCCTTCCGACCTACGCCAGCTACTACGGCTACGTCATCGCCGCCATCTATCTGTTCGCGTCGTTCCTCGCCCCCCAGATCCTGTGCACCGATCGCCGCACCGGGTTGCTCGGCGTCTATCTTGCCTCCCCGCTCAGCCGTCCGTTGTACCTGGTGGGCAAGGCGCTGACCGCCCTACTCCTGCTGCTCACCGTCACCCTCGGTCCGCCACTTCTCATGCTCCTGGCCTTCAGCCTCGAGTCGGCCGGGCCTGACGGGTTCGTCGACTGGATCACCGTCCTGTTCCACATCGTCGTCTCCTCGATCGTGATGGGCGTCCTGTTCACCGCGTTGGCCCTCGGGATCTCGGCCGCGACCGATCGTTCCATGGTGGCGTCGGCCGCCATCGCGTTGTTGTTGCCGGGGTCGGCGGTCATCACCGACTTGTTGGTCTACGAGGCCAACTTCTCCCCCCTGCTGCACGTGGCCAACCTGTCCAACCTGCCACGTGAGCTGATCTTCCGCATCCACGGCGAGGGCGGCAGCGAGGCCAGTCTGTGGCCGCCGTCCGAGGTGGCCACCATCTGGCTGTGGACAGCGTGGCTGGTCATCGTCCTGACGTCGTTGTCCTTCCTCTGGGTCCAGTACCGAAGGCTGTTGGTGCGCCGATGAGCCTTCCGCCCACGGCTCCGCCGCCACCCTCGCCCGCCCCTCCCCCTGCCCCGTCGTCGCCGCCCCCACCACCGCCGAAAGCGACGATGGTG
>JAQCHM010000156.1 GCA_027730885.1 Actinomycetota bacterium
TTCGGTGAACGTGTTGGCGACCGGCGTCCGGGCCGGGGTCGTGAGGATCTTGAGGCCTTCGGTACGGAAGATCTCGTCGAAGGCGTCGATGAACTGGCTGCCTCGGTCACGCACGAGCATCTGCGAACCGGTTGGGATGACGGAGGAACAGGTTCCGGGCTGCTTGGGTGGTCCACGGGCCGGTCGGGTTGGCGGTTATGCCGGCGAAGAAGACTTCGCGGGTGGTGACGTCGATGAAGAACAGCAGGTAGTAGCGGCGCAGCAGGGCGGTGTCGATGGTGGCGAAGTCGCAGGCGACGGCGGCTTGGGATCGTAGGAACTGAGTCCAGGTCACCGTCGAACGTTGCGGAGCGGGGTCGGTCCCGTGGTTCTTGAGGGTCCTCCAGAAGGTGGATGCTGCGACGTTGTGGCCGAGACCGCCCAGTTCGCCGTGGAGGCGACGGTATCCCCAGGTCGGGTTCTGGGTTGCGATCTCGATGATGAGCCGGCGAGTCTCGGCTCGGGTGGATGGCCTTCTGGGCGTCTGGACTGGTTGGGTCCAGTGCCGGGCGATGCGTCGGCGGTGCCAGCGCAGGGGTGTGTCTGGTGTGACGAGCCATCCGTGACGGTGTGGCCGGGGGAGTGCTTGGGCGACGGCGCCGAGCAGCGACCGGTCATCATCGGTGAGCGTGGGCCGGTCGTGTTGGCGGCGAAGCACAGCGAGTTGGTGGCGCAGGACCATGATCTCGATGTCTTTGGAACGGCCGGACCGCACAGTGAGGCGGGCCAACGACGCGAGGAAGCGGTACAAGATGCGATACACATCCCTGAGGATCGGTCGGTGTCTGCCCTGGTCAACGCCCCCGTCCGAGTTTCGGGCACCCACAGGGGTCGTGCTCGATCCTCGTCTCGACGTCATCCTCGAAGGTCGAACTGAATCCACGTCCGGCCACCACATCGACAACCGCGCCGGAGACAAACGCGTCGGAGTACCTGACTTCGCGCTCGCCATCGACGAGATATACGACGTCAGGCTTGGCCTCAGTGACGCTGCCATAGGGCACGGGAAGGCATGAACCCGACTCGGAACGCTGATCGATCAGTTCGAACAACGCGGCTGAACCAGGTTCCTATGCGCTGCCGCCGCATGCTGCGGCCGCGGACAGGACACCCGTGATCAGCAGCGCAGTGATGTGGTAGTTGGCATCGAGTCGCTTCTTCGCCCACACAGCTGCGCTCCCTTCGGGCCGTCGGTGGCGAGGCCGAGTACCGCCGATTGTGATCCGACCGACACTACTCGTTGGTCACGTGTGGCGGCGCAGAACCTCGTGAGCGGCTTGAAAACCGCACATGCCGTGGACGCCACCGCCCGGCGGGGTCGAAGACGAGCACAAGTACAACCCGTCAACGGGCGTCGCCCACGGATGCAGGCCAACGGTGGGGCGGGCAATGAACTGGCGAAGGTCGGCCTTGCCGCCGTTGATGTCGCCGCCGACGTAGTTCTCGTTGTAGCGCTCGATCGCCGCCGCCGCCATCGTGTGCCGGGCGAGAATGCAGTCACGAAATCCGGGGGCGAAGCGTTCGATCTGGGCTTCGATGCGGTCGGTCATGTCGACGGATGACCCGTTTGGAACGTGGCAGTACGCCCACCCGGTGTGCACGCCCGTGGGCGCGCGGGTGTCGTCGACGATCGACTGTTGGGCGACGAGCACGAATGGCCGCTCGGGGTGTCGCCCGTGGGCCACGTCGTGTTCGGCGGCGACGACTTCGGGCATTGCGCCGCCGACATGCACGGTCCCGGCGCGGCCGCAATCGGCGTTGGACCAGGGGATCGGACCATCGAGCACCCAGTCGACCTTGCACGCCCCGGGCCCGCACCGGAAGCGGCCGAGGCGGCGTCGGTAGCGCGGGGGCAGAGCATCGCCCCCGATTGCCAACACTTGGCGCGGGGTGAGGTCCAGCAGCACCGCCCGCGCCGCGGGCACCTCGTCCAGCGATCCGACCCGCCGGCCACATTCGACGCGGCCGCCGAGTGACTCGAGCAGCGACACCAACGCGTTGGTGATCTGTTGCGAGCCGCCTTTGGCGACCGGCCAGCCGACGATGTGCCCGAGTACGCCGAGCATCAGCCCGTAACCGGCAGTCACCAACGAGTCCAGCGGCAGCATCGAGTGCCCGGCCAGACCGGCGAACAACGCCTTGGCCGGTTCGTCGTCAAAGCGGCGACCCGCCACCCGCGTGGCGGACATTATGCCGATCGCGCCGTAGCGAGCGAGCGCGATCGGGTGTTTCGGCGGGAACGACAGCGGTGCCAGCAGGCCGTCGGTCAGGTCGAAACCCGCTTCGGCGAAGGGCCCGAACAGACGGCGGTACGCCTGGCTGTCACGACCGAGGCCGTCGGCGGTCTCGTCGACCGAGCGGTACATCAAGGCCGCCCGACCACCGTCGAGCGGATGGGCCAACGGAAGCTCGGGCTGCATCCACTCGAGCCCGTGCGCGGCGAGGGGCAGCTCGCGCAGCGCCGGCGACGCGACGCCGAGCGGGTGGATCGCCGAGCAGATGTCATGGATCACGCCCGGCTGCAACAGCTCCCGGGAACGGGCGCCACCGCCCGGTGTGTCAGCCGCTTCGAGCACGAGCACCGACCAACCTGCGGAGGCCAGCGTCACCGCGGCCACCAGGCCGTTGGGGCCCGAGCCGACGACCACCGCATCGACCTCGGTCCCTCGACCCGATGGGTTGATGCTTGGCATCGGTGGTCTCCTCGGTAGGGCGACGCAGCCAACGGGTCGGCTGTCCGGTTCGACGGTGCGGCCTCGAAGGTGAGACTCGCCGAGGACCATACGGTGTCGGGCGAGCGATTGGTTCGATCTGTTCGGATCCGGATCACCTACGATGCCGAGTGCGCCCGGAACGGTCTCGGGCACTCGATCACGGAGGCATCGTCATGGACGTCGGACTGCAGGTCATCTTCTCGTCGGCAGGATGGGTCAAGATCTCCGACGGTCAGGTCTATGCCGAGGAGGTGGCGCTGGCCCGGCAGGCCGAAGGCCTGGGCTTCGACGCGATCTGGCCCGTTGAGCATCATTTCTTCGACTACTCGTTCTGTCCCGACAATTTGGAATTCCTGGCCTACCTCGCGGGCTGCACGGAGACCATCGGACTGGGGACAGCGGCCATCATCCTCCCCTGGAACGAGCCGGTGCGGGTGGCGGAGAAGGTGTCGATGCTCGACCATCTCTCGAATGGTCGAGTCCGGCTCGGGTTCGGCCGGGGGCTGTCAGCCCGCGAATACCGACCGTTCCGCAACATCGAGATGGAGGAGTCCCGTGGTCGGTTCGACGAGTCGGCGCAGATGATCGTCGATGCCCTCGAGAGTGGGTTCATCGACGGCGACGGCCCCTACTACGTCCAACCCCGCACCGAGATCCGGCCCCGGCCGGAGAAGTCGTTCGCCGGACGGATCTACGCCGTTGCCAACTCGTCGGACTCGGTTGCCTCGTGCGCCAAGATCGGCGGCCGCATGATCATGTTCGCCGAGACGAACTGGGAGAAGCGCCTGGAGTCCATCAACCGTCACGGCGAGTTGTTCCTGGAGGAGCACGGCGTACCTGCGCCACCGCCGTTGACGGCCGACTTCTGCTACGTGCACCCCGACGCCGACCATGCCAAAGCGGTTGCCGAGGAACACCTGACTCGCTACCTTGCGTCCCTGCTCGAGCACTATGAACTGATGAGCGATCACTTCTCCGAGATCGAGGGCTATCAGGGCTACGGCCGCCAGGCCGAGATTCTCAAGAAGATCGGCTACGAGGGGTACATCAAGGGCTTCCTCGCCTCCAACGCCTACGGAACGCCCGACCAGATCTTGGAACGTTTCCGCCAGCGCTACGAGGTCATCGGTCCCTACGAGCTGGCAACCTGCTTCCGCTTCGGCGGCATCGACTTCGAGGCCGCACAGGAGAGCATGAGGCTGTTTGCCGCCGAGATCCTCCCCGAGCTCAAGAGCTGGGACATGGAGCCGGCGACCGTGAGCTAGTGGCGGGAGCCGTACGTCGGGAACTGGCCGGTGTTGGCTGTCACACCACCGTCGACCGGGAGCGCAACTCCGGTGATGAACGACGCGTCGGGGGAGAGAAGGAACGACACCGCGGCGGCCAGTTCCGAAGCTTCGCCCCACCGGGCCATTGGCACGACTCGGCGCATGGACTCTGCCGACTCCTCGCGGTCCTGCATGGCCTGGGTCATCCCGGTCTTGGTGGGTCCCGGGCACACCGCGTTGACACGGATGCCCTCGTGGGCCACGTCGAGCGCGGTGGCTTTGGCCATGTTGATGACGGCGGCCTTGCTGGCGTTGTAGGTCCACCCGCCCGGGTCGGCGCCGATACCAGAGGTCGAGCCGGTGACGACGATGGCCCCGCCGTCGACCTCGCGGAGGCGGGGGAGTGCGGCCCGTATGCCGAGGGCAACGGCCCGCACGTTGACCGCCATCACCTTGTCGAACATCGCCATGGGGGCCCGGTCGATGAGCCCGAATCCGGGCACGCCGGCGTTGAGGAACACCCCGTGGAGCGCGCCGAAGTGTTCGATGGCGGCCTCGACCATCGCTTCGTTGGTGTCCTCGGCGGTCACGTCCCCGGCCACCGCGACCACTCGGTCGACCGGCCGGGTCCACTCGAGACCTTCCATGGTCAGGTCGACCGCCACCACTGAGGCGCCATCGTCGACCAGACGCTCGACGGCGGCCCGCCCGATCCCCGAGGCCGCACCCGTCACCGCATAGACCCTGCCGGCGTTACTTGACATCGTTGCTCCCCAGATCGGCCGCCACCAGTGCTGCCACCTCGGCCGGCTGGTCCCAGTCGACCAGATGGCCTGCATCGGCGACGGTGTGGGTGGCGACCACGTTGGGCAGGGCCGACGCCCAGCGGTCGAGGTAGCTGATGGGGGCGATCTGGTCGTCGGCGCCCCAGACCAGCGTCACCGGGGTGGTGATCCGGTGGATCCGATCGCTCAGTCCATGGTCGGGAATGGGCCACACCAGCGAGGCGGCCGAGGTGCGTGTCTGGTAGCGGGCGACCCCGTACTCGACGAGATCGTCGCCCGTGAGACCTTCGGGGTCGTCGAAGAAAATGGCCGTGGCCGTCGGGTCCTTGGTCAGCAGCCGGCGTTGCACCGACAGGGTCGTGGCGTAAGCATCGATCACGGGATCTGCATCGTCCCAGAGCCCGAGCGGAGCCAGCAGGATCAGTCGGCTGAAGGCCTCGGGTCGAACAGCGGCCAGCTCCAGGGCCACCATCGCGCCAACGGACGATGCAACGAGTGGACCGCCGGTGAGCCCGGTGGCGTCGAGGACGGACGAGAGGTGGAACACCCAGTCGTGGACGTTGCGGGTGAGCGTGCTCGGCTCTGAACCGGAGAAGCCCGGCAGGCAGGGCGCAGTGATGGCCAACGAAGCATCGCCGGCCGCGCTCAGGATTGGCGAGCCCGGTGGGGTCCCGACCATGCCGTGCAGATAGCCCACGGCGGTTCCGGAGCCGGCGAAGTGGACGACGACCTCGCTGCCGCCGACGTCGATGCGCGACGAGGTGGAGGTTGTCAGGTCGACCGCGGTCACGCCGACGCGCCCTTGGCCGCCGTCATCGTCGACTCCGACCGGTCGGGCAACTGGCGTTCCTCGGTCGGCATCGGCTTCGGCCACCACTTGTCCTCCCATTCGTCCTCGAACAGGTTCCGCAGTTCGGGTAGGACCTTCTGGCCGATCAGCTTGGTGTTGTACTTCACCAGATCCCTCGACATGTTGCCGAAGTGGGCCAGGGCCATCAGATGGCCTACGTTCATGTTGGTGCACAGTTCGTGGATCTGCTCGGTCACCTGCGTCGGGTCACCGAGGATGATGTATCCCTTCTCGACCATCTGCTCGAATGTCAGCTGGCTGGTTCCGGCACTCGACGGACCCTTCGGTTTGGCGGACTTGTCGTTGGCGGCGTCCCGGCTGGCCGCGCTGGCTTCGGCCCGAGCCGTGGCTTCACGAGCCGCCCGCTCGACCATGCCCTCCACGCCGGAACGGACCGTGTTCGGCGTCTTGTAACCCGGAGGATCGGCGTAGCCGGCATAGACGTGCAGGCAGGTGTTGAAGAAGTACTCGGCCGGCTCGCGATAGAGCTCCCAGGCCTCGGCCTCGGTATCGGCGCAGGCGATGAATTGGGCGAAGCCCCCCTGGAACGGGTTCGGTTCCTTGCCGAGGTCCTTCACCCGGTTCCAGAACCCGTTCATCGTCTGCAACCCGGCCTTGTACCCGAAGTACGAGAGGTAGCAGTAGACCAGGTCGTTCTCGGCACACCAGTCCCAGGTGTCGACGCTTCCGCCGCCGGGAATCCAGATGGGCGGGTGGGGCTGTTGGACCGGGCGGGGCCACACGTTCACGTAGCGGAGCTTGTTGTACTTTCCGTTGAAACTGAAGACCTCGTCGCTCGTCCACGCCTTGGTGATCAGCTCGACGCCCTCGTGATAGCGCTCACGTACGGTCGACGGGTTCTGGCCGTACGCGAAGATGGTGTCCATGGGCGACCCGACCGGGAAACCCGCCACCATCCGTCCGCCGGTGATGTTGTCGAGCATGGCCAGTTCCTCGGCCACCCGCAGCGGCGGGTTGTAGAGGGCAACCGAGTCTCCCAGCACGATGATGGTGGCATCGGGGCACGATCGGCTGAGCGCGGCCGCGATGATGTTGGGACTCGGCATCAGGCCGTAGCCGTTGGAGTGGTGCTCGTTGATGCCGACGGCGTCGAACCCGACCGACGCGGCGTACTCGAGCTGGTCGATGTAGTCGTTGTAGGCCCGATGGCCGACCGTCGGATCGTAGAGCTTGGGATCGATGTCGACCCAGACCGATTGGTGGGTCTGCGGGAAATCGTCCGGCAGCTCGGGATAGGGCATGAGGTGGAAGAAGGCCGTCTTCATGGACGCGGATCCTAGTCCACGGGGACAATGGCCACCCTTTGCGGATGGTCAGGGCAGGTAGGGCATGGACGGCGGTCCGAGCTGACTCGCGAGGATCTTCTGGGCCTCGATCACGAACTCGGCCAACATGAGCCGAGTCTCTGCGGGGTCGATGATGTCCTGACCGGTCGCCTCGGCCGTGCGGAACGGTGAGCCAAGGGCGTTGAGCCGCGCCTCGATCTCCTGCAGCTTCGCCGCCGGATCGTCAGCCGAATCGATCTCTCGCTTGTAGGCCGCCGCGGCGCCGCCCGAGATGTGCATCGAACCCCAACGCGAGGAAGGCCAACACACCCGGCGGAACATCCCCGTTGGCCGATGGTGACACTGGCCGGCGACGCCGTAGACCCGACGCAACACGACCGACATCCACGGCATCTCGGTCATGCACGTCATGGCGACGAGGCGGGCCCCGGCTCGCTCGATCCCCTGCTTCTCCGAGTCGATTCCGACCAGGAAACCGGGTTCGTCCACGAGAGAGATCAGCGGTAGGTGGAAGGTGTCGCACAGCTGCATGAGGCGCATCGCCTTCGCCCCGGCGGAGACATCGGTGGCGCCGCCGTAGAAGCTGGGGTTGTTGGTCATGACTCCGACGGGATACCCGCCGATGCGGGCCAGCCCCG
>JAQCHM010000157.1 GCA_027730885.1 Actinomycetota bacterium
GTTTGGACAGATCGCGGCCAAGACGCTCGTCTGCGCCGGCGAGTTCGACGACCAGGCCCCCCTGGCCAACAGCCAAGCGCTCGTCGCCGGCATTCCCGACGCCGAGCTACGCGTCTTCGTCGGTGGCCACCTGTTCCTGATGCAAGATCGCTCCGCCTTCCCCGCGATCATCGCCTGGCTGACCGATCACCACCTCGACTGACCCCTTCGACTGACCCCTTCTGCAAGCCCCCGACCCCACCACGGGTGGCTGCGGGCTTACAGAACGGGGCTGCGGGGGCCGCAACTTGCAGATCGAGGCACGTCTTGGGCCGGTCAGACGACGGGCGGGCCGAGTTCGCACTCCTCGTAGCCCAGGGTCGGCTGGAAACCCATCGCCAGGTAGATGCGCTTGGCCGACTCGTTGCCGTCGGAGCAGTTGAGCCCGATCACTTCGATCGGGCGACGACGCCGATGCAGGCGATCGATGACACCCGCCGTTACCGCCGCGCCGAGACCGTCCCCCCGATGGGCCGGGTGAGTGAAGACCGCCCCGATGGCGGCTACCGAGTAGGTGTCGCTCAATACATGGGTGCCGGCGGCGGCCACCAGCGAGCCGCCCCGACGGGTGCCGACGAACGTCTGATCGGCAATTATCTGGGGGAGGAAGAACGCGGCCCCGGGTTCGGCGGCGTACAAACCGGCAAGCTCGTCGGCGTGATGGGGGCCGAGGGGCAGGACCGGCTCGGAGCTCCCATCGGTGCCCGTTGGCACGGCGCTCGGATCGGTCAGGTGATAGCGGTGATAGGCGCGCTGCCAGACGACGGACCGGCCTGCTGACTGCATCGCCGCAGCGATCCCGACGGGCCCGGTGACGAGGGTGTCCGGCAGAAGAACGGAGAGGCGGCCGGCGGCGAGTTCGGAGGCGAGGGCCAGCGAGCCGCCTTGGTCGACGGTGGAGACGGCATAGACGACCGACTGACCGGACGCCGACCCGTCGGAGCCGGGAAGGCCGACCAGTCCGACCGCGGCCCGGTCGTTCATCCACCACGTGCTGGCCGACCACACAGGCTCGTCGAGCAGCTGGGTCCATCGACCTGATCACGCTCCAGCCGTCGACCAGCCGTCAGTAGGGCCAGGCCGGCGTCTCGCCGGGAGGCAGGTCGACCTGGAACGTGTTGAGGGTCAGCGAGATGAGGCAGTAGTAGCCGATGAGTTGGGTCAGCTCGACCATGCCTTGATCGCCGACCTCGGCCTGCGCTGCCCCGTACACGGCGTCGCTCACCCGCCCGTCGCTCAGGAGCATCCGGGTGAACTCGTAGACCGCGGCCTCGTCAGCCCGGGCCAACTCGGGTCGGTCGCCCTTTTCGATCGCGGCAACCGCCTCGGCCGACACCCCCGCCTGGACGGCCAGTCGCGAATGGGCGTACCACTCGAAGTTCGACTTCCAGTGCGCTCCGACCATGCACACGGCCAGTTCGAGCAGACGGTTGTCGATGGCGGTGTCGAAGCGCAGCGCTTCACCCAATGCCACGACCTTGCGGCCGGTGTTTGCCGCGTGCATCGCCGCGTTGAACGGACCGACGAGAGCGCCCTCGGCGTTGATGAACCGAGACGCGTCGCCCCGCTTGCCGTTGACGACGTTGTTCCAAACCTCCTGCTGCTCGGAGGTGAGGTCTTCGTTCGGAATGAAGGGCAGTCGGGTCATGACCCGGACGCTATCCCAGCCGCTCCCCCACCCCAGAAGTTCGAACGGGTCAGCGGCGCTGGGAGCGAGCGGTGCGGAACAGGACCAGGTGGTAGGTTCCCGCGACCGACGTGAGCAGGAAGCGGAGCAAGGTTCCGGCTGGGTCACCGTCCTGGACGGCCTGTGCGACCCACCAAGCGCCAAGGGCCACAACCCCCATCATGACGATCAGCGCGGACAGGGCCGTAACTCCCCAGCCGGAACGTGCTCTCTTTTCCCTCCACAGGAACGCAGTTGTGTTGCGATGAACACTCACAGAGGAGACGTTACGTCCGGGTGGACCGGGCGGGCGAGAGGCGTCTTGCTCCCCCGGGCAAGTCGCTTCAGCCAGACGAATGGAGCCGGCCGAGTAGGGCCGGACGAGTAGTACAGTTCGCCCATGGACGTCACCAAGACCCTGCACTGGAACGACACCGATGTCGAGGTTCACAAGATCGTCGTCGGCCCGGTCGACAACAACGTGTTCGTCATCCGGTGCCGCCACACCGGAGAGGCGGTGCTCCTCGACGCGGCCAACGAGCACGAGCGACTCCTCGAGCTGGCAACCACCCTCGGCGTGCGCACGATTCTCGAGACCCACGGGCACTGGGATCACATCCAGGCCATCCCCGCGGTCCGCGACGCCGGTTTCGAAGTAGGGGTCACCGCGGCTGACGCCCACATGCTCCCGAGTTACGACTACATCCTCGAAGACGATTCGATGATCGAGTTCGGGAACCTCCGACTCCACACGGTCACTACCCCCGGACACACCGCCGGTTCGATCTGTTTCAAGCTGGTCGACAAGCCGCTGTTGTTCACCGGCGACACGCTGTTCCCGGGTGGTCCCGGCAACACGAGCTACGAGGGCGGCGACTTCGAGACGATCATTCGGTCTATCGACAACCGTCTCCTCACCTACGCCAAGGACACATTGGTGCTCCCAGGACACGGCGACAACACCACCATCGGCAACGAGCGCCCGCACCTGGAGGAGTGGGTCGATCGAGGCTGGTGACCGCGGTCAGGAGCGGAGATCAGGGCTGCGGCCGCCAGATGGCAGCTGCGTCAGGGTGAAGATTGGCCAGCGCGATGAGGTCGGCATCGGCCTCGGACGCGTCGCCCATGGACGTCAGTCGGCTGTAACCCCGGAACGTGGTCTTGGTCATGTGGATCGCCAACTCGGGCAACGCGGCGACCCTCGCCGCCCAACGATCCACGGCCGCGTCGAGGTCCTCGTCGGCAACGCATTCGTGGGCGATGCCCCAATCAGCCGCCTTGGAGCCGTCGATGCGTTCGGCCAGCATTACGAGCTGACGAGCGCGGGCCGCTCCGACCTCACCGATCAGCCGTGGGATGGCGGCCCACGTCAGCGGCACGGCCAACTCGACCTCGGGCACGTACCACTGGGTTCCTGCCGTGGTGATCCGGAAATCACACGACAGGGCGAAGCACATCCCGCCGCCCACGGCATGGCCTTGCACACGGGCGATCGTGGGGATCTCGCAGTCCTCGATGGCTCTGCACGCTCGCCGTCCGAGGTGGGCGTACCAACGCTTGCCCCGGGTCGAGGTGGGGGCGTCGGGGTCGGGTTCTGGCCTTCGATCGGCGCCGGCGGAGAACGACCGACCCTTCCCGCCCAGGACCACGACCTTGGCGTCGTGTTCTCGTTCGAGCGACTGGAACAGATCGCCGACCTCCCGCAACATCACGGGATCGATGGCATTCAGCTTGTGCGGCCGGTCGAGCCAGATCCGCAGGACCTCACCGTCGCGTTCGGAGTCGAGCATCGTGTACTGGTCAGTGATCGCATCTCCCATGCCTCGAACCTATTTCTACTATCCAGGCAGTACAAATTCGGAGGGCCGCTCAGTAAACTGCCGGCATGACTGTGCCGCCCAGCGATCCGTCTTCCAGTGATCCAGCCGCGAATGCACCGCTCTTCGTCATCGAGGACCTGCACGTCAGCACCGTCGGCGACGACCCCACCGCCATTCTCAACGGGGTGTCACTGACGGTCAACGAGGGCGAGATCCACGCACTGATGGGCCCGAACGGGTCGGGCAAATCGACCTTGGCCTCCACGCTCCTCGGCTCCCCCGACTATCAGGTGACCGGCGGCCGGATCCTGTTCAGGGGCGATGACATCACCGAGTGGGGCACCGACGTGCGAGGCAAGGCGGGCCTCTTCCTTGCCTTCCAGTACCCCCAGGAGATCGCAGGGGTCTCGGTGCTCAACTTCCTTCGCCAGGCGCTGTCGGCTCGCAAGGGCATGGACATGAGCGTCCTCGAACTCCGGCTGGCGCTGATGGACTGGATGAAGCGGCTGGAGATGGACGAGTCGTTCATGAGCCGCTACGTGAACGAAGGCTTCTCCGGTGGCGAGAAGAAGCGGAACGAGATCCTGCAGATGGCAATCCTCGAACCGGAGATGGCCATTCTCGACGAGACGGACTCGGGGCTCGACATCGATGCATTGCGGACCGTTGCAACCGGCGTGCAGGAGGTCCGCAAGGAGCGGCCACGACTGGGTACCCTGGCGATCACCCACTACCAGCGCCTGCTCGACTACCTGCAGCCCGATGTCGTCCACATCCTGATCGACGGTCGAGTGGTCGAAAGCGGTGGAATCGAACTGGCCGAGCGTCTCGAACGAGACGGTTACGAGAGCTTCCGATGACATTCGACGTCCAAGCGATCCGCAAGGACTTCCCCATCCTCCATCACCTCCAGGACGGCCGGCGCCTGGCCTTTCTCGACTCGGCCGCCTCGTCGCAACGCCCGATCCAGGTCATCGAGGCCATGGACCTGCTGTACACGACCAGCTACGCCAACGTACATCGAGGCGTCTACCGCTTGGCCGAGCGCGCGACCAACGCCTTCGAGGCGGCACGGTCCAAGGTCGCGGCATTCATCGGCGCACCCAGCCACGACGAGGTCGTCTTCACCAAGAACGCAACCGAGGCCATCAACCTGGTCGCCGGGTCCTGGGGCCGGGCCAATCTCGGACCGGGCGATGCGATCGTGCTCTCGCTGCTCGAACACCACGCCAACATCGTTCCGTGGCAGATGCTCGCGGCCGAAAAGGGCTTCGAGATTCGTTGGCTGGGGCTCACCGCCGACGGCCAACTCGATCTGACCGATCTCGATCGCCTCCTTGATGGTGCCAAGCTGCTCGGTGTGACGGCAATGTCCAACGTCCTCGGCACCCTCACTCCGATTCGCGTGCTGGCCGACGCGGCCCACGATCGGGGGGCACTGATTCTGGTCGACGCGTGCCAGTCGGTACCGCACCAGCCCACCGACGTGGTCGAGATGGGTGCCGACTTCGTAGCCTTCAGCGGCCACAAGATGCTTGGTCCGACCGGCATCGGCGTGCTCTGGGGCCGGGCCGAACTGCTCGACGCCATGCCGCCGTTCCTCGGCGGAGGCGGCATGATCCTCAACGTCACCACCGAAGGCTTCATCCCCGACGCGGTGCCGGCGAAGTTCGAAGCCGGCACGCCGCCCATCGCCGAAGCGGTCGGTCTCGCCGCGGCCATCGGCTACCTCGAGAACATCGGTATGGACGCCATTCGGCGCCACGAGATCGAACTCACCTCGTACGCCTTGCGCACGCTCCACGAACGCCTCGGCGACAGCCTCGTGATCCATGGCCCCTGCGAGCCCGCGCCGCGCGGCGGCGTGTTGTCCCTCGAGCTGCTCGATGTCCACGCTCACGACGTGAGCCAAGTGCTCGACGAGCACGCCGTCGCCATCCGCCCCGGCCACCATTGCGCCAAGCCGCTCATGCGTCATCTCGGCGTTCCGGCTACCGCGCGAGCCAGCTTGTACCTCTACAACGACACCGACGACGTCGACGCTCTTGCCGACGCTCTGGTGGCCGCCCGCGAGTTCTTCGCGCCCTGACCCCGCCCTGACCCCAGCACTCCCCCAATCCACACCGACAAGGAGCCATCTCTAATGGCCGGCCTCGAAGACCTCTACCGAGAGATCATTCTCGATCACTACCGCAGCCCTCGGAACAAGGGTTCCCTCGAGACGCCGCCGGCCCACAAGACCGAAGGCTTCAATCCGTTGTGTGGCGATGAGATCGTGGTCTACTTGGTGCTCGACGACAACGACACGATCGTCGACATCAAGATCGGCGGACAAGGCTGTTCGATCTCACAGTCGTCGGCGTCGATGATGTCCGCCGCGGTGAAGGGCAAGTCGGTGGCCGAGGCCCGCAAGATGATGGCCTCGTTCAAGGCGATGATGAGCATCCACGAGAGCGACATCGGGGGCGACGGATCCGAAGCCGAGATCGGCATCGGCGGTATCGATGCGTCGGACCCCGCAGAGCTCAAGCTGGGCGACCTCGAGGCCCTGCGCGGCGTGGTGAAGTTCCCGGTGCGCATCAAGTGCGCCACGCTCAGTTGGAACACCCTCAACCAGGCCTTCGAAGAACTCAGCGCCGGGTGATGTCGGACACGACCGACCCCGCCGACGACGCGCCTGTCAACGTGCGGGCACCGTCGCCCATCGACCGAGCCTTCCTCACCGGTCAGGACAATGTCGGCACTCTGTTGCTCGTGCGTCACGGCCAGCAACAGTGGCCCGACCCCGACACCTCGGTTTCAGCCGACTGGGTGGACCCACCGCTGTCGGAACTCGGCCACCGTCAGGCCGAGTGCGTCGGCCAGTATCTGGCCGATCGTCCCATCTCTGCGGTGTACAGCTCGAACCTTTCACGGGCAAACGAGACCGGCCGAGCCATCGCACGCCACCACGGTCTCGAAGTCGAGGTTATCGAAGCCCTGTCGGAGATTCACCTCTATCGGGACCTTCCCCAGGATCAGAAGGCCGTCGAAACACTGGGCCAGAAGGCCATGGAAGGTGTATGGGAACGCTTTGTGCAAACCCAGCGATGGGACGCCTACCCCTACACCGAGCGATCGGAGGACTTCCGACGCCGCGTGGGTTGGGCCGTCGAGTCCACCATCGTGAGCCACCCCGGTGAGACCATCGTCGTCGCGTGTCACGGCGGCGTCATCAATGCCTATTTGGCCGAACTCCTCGGCCTCGGCGTCGACATGTTCTTCCGTCCGTTCCACGCCTCGATCCACCGGGTCCTCTTCGGCCACGGCAAAAGGGTCATCGAGACCCTGAACGAAGAGTCCTACCTGGCC
Source organism: Actinomycetota bacterium (assembly GCA_027730885.1). Classification (GTDB taxonomy): domain Bacteria; phylum Actinomycetota; class Acidimicrobiia; order Acidimicrobiales; family SZUA-35; genus JAHECQ01. The sequence goes on from JAQCHM010000157.1 coordinate 6,877, forward strand.
GCCAACGGCCTTCTCACTCACTGATTCGACCCGATTCTGGATTCGACCCGATTCTGCAAGCTCCTGCCTCTCCTCCCCCGAGCTGCAAGCCCATGGACCCCCCTGCGGGGGCGACGGTCTTGCAGAACGGGGGTGCGGGGGCCGGCGCTTGCAGAATCTCGGGTCAGGCGTAGGCGGCGTAGCCGGTGTCCTCGAGTTCCTCCACCAGCTCGGGGCCTCCCGTGGCGACGACCCGCCCCTTGGCCAGGACGTGCACGACGTCGGGGCGGAGCTCCTCGAGCAGGCGCTTGTAGTGCGTGATGACGAGGACACCGAGCCCTTCGTCGGTGAGCGTCTCGATCCTTCGTGAGACGTCTCGGAGCGCGTCGACGTCGAGACCCGAATCGATCTCGTCGAGCACCGCGAACCTGGGCTGGAGGACGCCCAACTGGAGGGTTTCGTTCCGCTTCTTCTCGCCACCGGACAAATCGACATTGAGCGGACGCTCGAGGAACTTCTCGTCGAGGCCGATCCTCTCGGCTTCGGCCTTCAACAGCTCGTCGAGGTGCTCGACCGATCGGCCGGCCGAGACGAACGAAGCCGCGAGCGCGTCGTGAAGGGAGACCCCAGGTACCTCGGTCGGGTACTGCATTCCGAGGAAGAGTCCGGCTTGTGCCCGCTGCCAC
>JAQCHM010000158.1 GCA_027730885.1 Actinomycetota bacterium
GAACCGGGAAACCGACCCTCGTGACCCTGGTGCCGGCAGGTTCGGTGAATCGACAGACCAAGCCGTACCTGTCGACGCGGAGAAGCGTTGCCGAGCTGGCCAGCCAGTGGCCCGACAAGCCGCGGATCATCAGCAGTAGATCGTCATCGACTCGCTCGGCGATGTCGGCAACCAACTCCGGGGCGCAGTGGCCGAGCGGGTCAGGCGCTGCTCCCGCGATGTCCTCGGGCCGCAGCCACCGCTCGGTCCCGTCATCGTCGGTCCAGCGAACCCGAGTGACCTCGAGACGGAGCCACGAATAGTCGAGCGACTCGACTTGCACGGCCAAGTGTGGGTGACGGCGGAGGAATTCAGGTTGCATCGCGATCTGCTGCAGCCCCGGAACAGGACGAAGGTCGCCCTGCAAGAGCACTCGATCGCCGATGGAGATGGCACCCCGGTGGTCCTGCCTGCCCCGTTGGATGTGAGTCGACAGGTTCGACAACACGGTCACCGGCGCGCCCGCACCGTCGTCGATGATGGGCACCGGGCCGACGACGGGTCGCCCGTCGACATCCAGCGTCGCCAAGTGCCCGATCGGCGAGGTCGCGATCTCGGTTCGGGCCCGTTCGGCCCAGCTCGGCTCGGTCATCTGTCCTCTCATCGACGACGGTGCGGGCGCGCCGCTTGAGCCATGATGCTCTCTACCCTGTTGGCCATGAGCGCCATAGTCACGCCATCCACGATGCAAGATTTCCCCCTGACCACCCAACACCTGCTGCGGCACGGCCGAACCGTTCACGCCGAGGCCCAGGTGTTCACCTACAGCGCCGAGGGCATCCATGCCGCCACCTTCGCCGAGGTGGCCGATCGGGCCGACCGCCTCGCCGCGGCGCTGGCCCGGCTGGGCATCGAACCCGGCGACCGGGTCGGCACGTTCCTCTGGAACAACCAGGCCCACCTCGAGGCCTACCTGGCCATCCCGGCCATGGGCGCCGTGCTCCACACGCTCAACATCCGCCTCTTTCCGGAGCAGCTCGCCTACGTCGTCAACCACGGCAACGACAAGGTCGTGATCGTCGACGCTTCTATCGCTCCGCTGCTCGCTCGGATCCGCGGAGAGCTCACCTGCGTGGAGCACATCATCGTCGTCGGCGAGGGTGACACGTCCGGATTGGGCGAGACCCTGGCCTACGAGGACGTGCTGGCCGCCGAAACACCCGGCTATGCCTATCCCGAGGTCGACGAGCGGGCCGCGGCGGCCATGTGCTACACGTCGGGCACCACGGGAAACCCCAAGGGCGTCGCCTACTCGCACCGCTCGATCTGGCTGCACTCCCTGGCCGTGACCTCGGCCCAGTCGCTCGGCGTGAATCACAGCGACCGGCTACTGCTCATCGTGCCGATGTTCCACGCCATGGCCTGGGGTATGCCGTTCGCCGGATGGTGGACGGGTGCGGACATCGTGATGCCCCAACAGTTCCTCCAGGCCGCACCGCTGGCCGACATCATCAGGGAAACCCGGCCGACCCTCTCGGGTGCGGTGCCGACCGTACTCAACGACCTCCTGCACAACGCGGCGGACGCGGATCTGTCGTCGCTCCGAGGAATCGTCTGCGGCGGGTCGGCCGTTCCCCGATCGTTGATCGAAGGCTTCGACCGCACGTTCGGCGTACCGGTGACCCAGGCGTGGGGCATGACCGAGACCAGCCCGCTCGCGGCGATCGCGTCGGTACCCAAGGGAACGGACCCGGCCAACGAACTCGATTGGCGAGTCCGAACCGGCCGCCTCCTGCCCGGCGTCGAACTGCGCATCTGTGACGATGACGGCACGGCGCTGCCGTGGGACGGCAAGGCTCAGGGAGAGATCCAGGTCCGGGGCCCGTGGATCACGGCGTCGTACTACCTCGACCCTGCCCCCGAGAAATTCCAGGAAGGCTGGCTCCGCACCGGCGACGTCGGATCGGTCGAACCCAATGGCTTCGTCCAGATCTCCGACCGGGCCAAGGACGTCATCAAGTCCGGTGGTGAGTGGATCAGCTCGGTCGACCTCGAGAACGAGCTGATGGGTCACCCTTCGGTGCGCGAAGCGGCGGTCGTCGGTGTGCCCGACGACCGGTGGGACGAACGTCCGATGGCCTGCGTCGTCGTCGCCGAGGGCGCGTCGGCCGATGCCGCGGACCTTCGGGACTATCTCTCGGATCGGGTCGCCAAGTGGTGGGTCCCCGAGCGGTGGACCTTCATCGACGAGGTCCCCAAGACGTCCGTGGGCAAGTTCGACAAGAAGGTGCTTCGGGCCCACTACGCCGACGGTCAACTGACGGTCGTCGAACTCTGACCGAAGAGCCAGCCTCCGCCCGGCGCATCAACGCGGCCGCTCGCCTGTTCCAGGGCGTGCCCGCTGATGCGGTCCGGGTCCTCGAGCGGCTGGCCGACGACGAATTGGCCAACCTGGCCGAGATCGTCAATCAGATCCAGACGCGGCGGGGCATTGCAGCCGGTGACCACGACGCCATCATCGCCGACGCCTTCGAGCTGGCCTTCGGCGGCGACGGCCTCGGTACCAACCCGTGGGTGCAGGGCTCGGTGATCGTATGCCCGGGCGGCATCGTGTCCAAGAGCCGGAGCAGCCATCGTTGCCGGTTCGTCAGCGTCAACGACACCTGGGTCTGGGACGCGCCCGAACTCATCCGCGAGGACAAGCGCTCGCTACCCGGGAACGACGACGGTTTCCGAGCCGTCGCCCTGGTCCCCGTGGTGTCGGGTATGACGCTTGACGTGGTCAGCGGCAAGGCCCGCAGCGGGATGCATCAAGTCGACCGGGTGGTGTCGTACAAAGTCAGGCGAGGCGATCTGGTCGAGGTGGCCCAGCGCAACGTCGGCGCGAGCGGGATGAAGTAGCCGGGCCGATCAGAGCAGGTGCACGGGATGCACCATGCCGGCAAACCCGAAGCGCTCGGCCTGCGAGCGACACGACCATCCGGTCGCCGCCACTGGTCCAGCCGCGTGATCGAGTGTGGGGCGCCAGCCCTGATCGAACAACGCAGCCGACACTGCCTGGTTGGCAATCTCGTGCCCGAAAACGCCGGCCATGCCGCAACAGGTCGACTCGAACACGACCACCTCGTGCCCGACCGCCTCGAGCGTGCGACGCCACGCGCCCAACCACGCCGGGGCGAGCGACCGTTCAGTGCAATGGCCGAACAGCGTCACCGTCTGCGGTTTCGCGATCGGAGACAGCCGGTCGGCACGCTCGGCGAGGACCTCGGCCAACCCACGCACGCCTGCCGGAAACCCAGGGTGGATCTCCGGGTACTCGCGACCGAACATCAGCGCCACGGCCGGATCGATCACGGTCGGCGTCGCGCCTGTGTCCAAGACCGCCTGCACAAGGTGGGCTTGCGCCGCGGCCGCCTTGGCAAAGGCCCTGCGGTTCCCCTTGACGTGGTCGAATTTGGCCGAAGGCGTGAACGGTGCGGCCGAGACGTCATAGTCGACTGCGGTCAGGATCTCGACCGTACAAGCCAAGGTTTGCGGCTCGAAGGTACGAGTGAAGACGTCGGTCAGCACCACGATCCGGTCGCCGGACCCGTCGTGCGGCCCGCCGGGCTCGAAGAGAGGAACAGCGGCCTTCCGCCGGGCCGGCGGGGTGGGGAGGTCGGTGAGGCCGAGGCGTGGCGCGAGCACACGGCTACCGAGGCGGGCCAGCGGACCGGCTACCGATGCTACGTCGGCGAACTGCTCGAATCGGGACATCAGCCGATGGGCGACGGGTCGACGTCGGGTGGCGTAGTAACGCTCGAAGAACCTCGACTTGAGCTCCGGGATGTCGACCTGCACGGGACACCTGCCAGTGCAGGCGGCACACGAGAGGCACTGCGACAACGACGTCGCTACCTCTTCGGTCAGATCCGCCGAAGCACCGCCATCGTCTTCCTCGGCAAGCAGCCACGCACGTAGCAGGTCGGCCCGCCCCTTCGGCGACTGCTTGGGGTCGCGCGTGACCTTGTACGACGGGCACATCACGTCGTTGGTTGCGTAGTTGTGGCAGAGCCCGTTGCCGTTGCAGCTGAAGGCGCTGGTGAACTCGGCGCGCGCCGACCCCGACACCCTGCGGTCCGCCGCGGCCCGCGTCGGCACAGCGTCGATGGCCAACAGCGGCTCGGTAGCGCCGAGCGGGCGGTAGAGCTTGCCCGGGTTGAAGAGGTCGAGGGGGTCGAATGCGGTCTTCAGCGTCCGCATGATCTGGAGGGTGGACGGCGTCAGGAAGTCGGAAGCGAACTGGCCGCGGAACCCGCGCCCGTGTTCGCCCCACAGAATGCCGCCGTGGCGGGCCAGCAGCGCAACCACTTCCTCGGTGATCTCCTTCACCTGCCGGTCGTGGTCGGCTCCAAGGGGATCGAGGGCGGGCCGAACGTGTACGCACCCCACATCAGCGTGACCGAACATGCCATAGCGAAGCCCGCGCCGGTCGAGGATCGCCCGAAAGCCCGAGACGAACGCGGGCATCTCGACCACCGGAACCGCGCAGTCCTCGACGAAGGCGGTCGGTCGGGACTCGCCGGCCTTGACCTTGGCCAACAAGCCGACCGCGTCGGCCCGCACCTTTCGAGCCGCGGTCTTGACCGCGTGTTCGGTCACGATCCGGGCAGAGGTGGCCCGTCCCCCGGAACGGATGATCGCATCGACCTCGGCGACATCGGGAAGTTCGCCGTTCTCGTTGCTCGTGTACTCGATCATGAGAATCGACCCGGCTTCATCGCCGATGACTTCCTCGAGCAGCGGCCACGCGGTCGACGAGCGCCCTTGCCGCATCGTGTGTTCGTCGATGGTCTCGATCGACGACGGCCCGGTCGAACGGAGGCGCAGGGAGTCCTCGAGCGCATCGTCGAAGGTCGGATAGCCGGCCAGCACCATGATGTCCGAGGCGGGGATCGGCGTGAGCCCAAGGGTGGCCCCGACCGTGATGGCAAGCGTTCCCTCCGAGCCGACGAGTACTGGCAGCGGGTCGATGAGGTCACCTCGGCGGACTCGGTCGACGCCGTATCCGCTGAATCCTCGCGCCAGTTCGGGCAGACCGAAGTCCTCGTCGGGCACCGCCAACAACGCACGCCAGATCTCGGCCACCCGGCCGGTTCCTGCAGCGAGGCGTTCGGCTTCGGCCAACGAGACGGGGCACGCATGCCACAGCGTCCCGTCGTCGAGCACGACGTCGAGAGCGATCACGTGGCGGCTGGTCCGCCCATAGAGCAGCGAACCCTGCCCTGCCGCGTCGGTCGAAATCATGCCGCCGACCGTGCAACGGTTCGACGTCGAGGTGTGCGGCGGCCAGAAGAGGCCGAACGGAGCCAGATGCTCGTTGAGGGCGTCGGCCACCACTCCCGGCTCGACGCGCGCCGTGCGACCCTCGACATCGACCTCCAGCACGCGGTGCATCGATCGCTTGAAATCGAGGGTCACCCCGTTGGTCAGGCTCTGTCCGTTGGTTCCTGTACCCGCACCGCGTGCCACCAGCGGTCGGGGTGAGGTAGACGAGCGGTTGGTGGCGACCAGCTCGACGACGTCGTCGACCGAAGCAGGAACGGCGACTCCCGATGGTGTCACCTGATAAATGGAGTTGTCGGTCGCGTAGACCGCCAGAGTTCCGGGTTCCTTCGACACGTGCATGGGCAGCTAGCGTAGACCGAGGCCCGCGCCCGTCGAACCATCTTCGGTTGAGGAAAAGGACGACATCACAGCGGAGTGGCTGGCCGCGGCTTTCGCAAGGCCCGCAATCGTCGGGTTCTCGATCAGGCCGGCTGATTGCTAGCTTGGGACCCATGGCTTCAGCACTCGGCGGCATCAAGGTGCTAGACCTGTCCATCCTCGTCCAAGGGCCACAGGCCGCGCTGATGCTGCACGACCTCGGGGCTGACGTCATCAAGGTGGAGTTGCCGGTGGCGGGTGATCTGGCTCGCCACATCGTGATCTCGGCGGACGATCGGCGCTCAGGCGTGTGGGAGGCCTGCAACCGGGGCAAGCGATCCATCACCCTCGACCTCCGCCAGCCCGGTGGCAAGACCGCGCTGCGTCGACTGGTCGAACAGAGTGACGTCCTCATCCACAACTTCGTTCCCGGAACGATGGAGCTCTGGGACCTGTCGTACGAGTCCCTGCGCGACATCAATCCCCGCCTCGTCTTCGCCTCTGGTTCCTCGTTCGGGCCGCTCGGACCCGACGCCCACCGCGAGGGCGCCGACACGATCGGCCAGGCCTGGGGTGGCCTCATCTCGACCACCGGCACCAATGACGGCGAACCCACGCCGGTCGGGGCGCTGATCGCCGACCACTCGGGCTGCCAGAACATGGTCACCGGGATTCTTGCCGCGTTGTTCCATCGGGAGCGGACCGGTGAAGGTCAGCGGGTCGACGTGTCCCTCTTTGGCGCCATGATCTGGGCCCAGGCGTCCGAGCTTTCCCATCAGTCGATGAGCGGCCAACTGCTGGGCCGAGCCAACAGGGGCCACCCCCTCATCCGGGCGTTGCTGCGCATGGTCCCCACGTCGGATGGCTGGATACAGCTTGTGGGCGTGCCGCCGCATCTGTGGCCGGGCTTCTGCCGAGCCATGGATCGGCCCGACCTGATCGAAGACCCCCGCTTCGCCACGCTGTTCATGACCCCCGAGGACCTCCAGGCACTGAAGGACGTGGTCGACACCATCTTCCCCACCCGCACCACCGACGAGTGGTGCGAACGACTCCGAGCCGAAAACCAACGCTTCGCCCCCGTCCGCAATCACCTCGACGTGCTCGCCGACCCCGGCGCGGTCGAGAACGGGTACCTCGTCGACGTCGAACATCCGGATTACGGCTCGATCCGGGTGGTCGGTTCGCCGATCCGACTCAGCGCGACCCCGACCGTTCCGGCGGTCGTAGCTCCCGGCCTCGGCCATCACACCGAAGAGATCCTGCTGGAGGCCGGCTTCACCTGGGACGACATCGCCGAACTACAGGGTCAAGGCGCCTACTGAGCGGCTAGCCTTTCCCCACGATGACGACCGCAGACTCTGTGATGCTTCGGGTCCTCCGACTGCCAGAGGACCTCCCGTCCACCGGCGGTGCGGACGTGGCCCAGCAGACTGCCGAGGCCCGGTCGGCCTTCCAGACGTCGATCTTCATCTCATCGATCCGATGCCTGCTGACCTACATCATCCTGCCCTTCGTCGCCCCGACCTTCGCCTTCCTCGGTCAAGTGGCCAAGCCCGTCGGTGTCGCCGTCGCCCTCGTGGCGATGGTCTCGATCGTGGCCAGCATGCGGAAGTTCTGGCGAGTCCGCCACCGCCAACGGTGGGCGTACACCACCCTGGGTGGCGCGATGTTCTGCTTCCTCGTTTTCTCGCTGGCCATCGACCTCCTCTGACCCAACGGCTTCTGCAAGCCCGGCACCCTTCAGCCCCGTTCTGCAAGCCCGGCACCCCTTCCTGGGGGGCGCAGAGCTTGCAGAACGGGGGGGGGGGGGGGTGGACTTGCAGAACGGGGGCTGCGGGGG
>JAQCHM010000159.1 GCA_027730885.1 Actinomycetota bacterium
CATGACCCCGAGCCCGTGGCCGGCTTTGATCTCGAGCTCTTCGACAACCTGCACCTGATGAATGTCGACGGTGGTGATCCGGTCATCGCCCAGGTCTATCCGGTGTACACCTTCACCTCGGCCGACCGGGGCCGGGCCGATCTGGCCCTGTACCGGCCTGAGCTGTTGGGCACGGTCGGCATCGATCCCGTCTACAAGCTCATTGCTGTGGTGTGCGGCGCCGACATCGAGCTGGCGGCACCCCGTTTCGTCATGGATCCTCGCAAGCCGGCGTTCCCGGGCACCCGGCGTCTCAGCTGACCCTCAGCTGAGTGCTTTGCGGTATCCGGCGATGCCGCCCTGGTAGATTCGGCTGGCGAAGCGTTCGGCCTTGTCGACCGGGGTGCCATCGGCCAGGAAGGTCCCGGTCCAGGTGAGGGTGGATGCTTCGGGTCCGTCCTCGCTCACCACCATCTGGGCCGAGTAGTCCTTGAACGGGATCGGTCCCTCGATGATCGAGTAGACGAGGGTGCGTGCGTCGGGATCGAACTGATCGAGCGCTTCGACCACGGTGCCGGCCGCCCCAGGGATCGAGCGGCGGGCTCCGACGCCCTCACCTACGAGATGGCATTCGTCGACGCCATCCATGTACTTGGCGATGCCTCCGAAGTCGGAGACGAGTTCCCACAGCCGGTCGGCAGAAACCGGGAACGACGCCTGCTCGACCACTCTTGACTTTTCTTCGGACATGATGGTTGCTCCTCGTTGATCGGTTCGGTTGTCAGAGGTCGGGCCGCACGAGGATCTTCACGTGCTGCTCGGGATCGCCCAGATCGGTGAACGCCTGGGGCACCCCGTCGATGCCGACCTCGCCGGTGACGAGGATGGACCCGTCGATTCGGCCTTCGGCCAGATTGTGCAGCGACGAGATGAACTCCTGCGGCGTCCACCCGAGGACGAAGCGGATGGTCAGGTGCTTGTAGATGCCCAGCGTCGGTCGGATCGTGTCGGGGGCCATGCACACCCCGACGATGACCAACTCGCTACGATCGGGGGCGTCGAGCATGAGCTTGTCGATCATGCCCGGGACGCCGACAGCCTCGAAGATGACGGGCCGAGCCTTGGCCTCGGTCAGTTCGCGCCAGACCTCGAATACCGACTGTTCGGCCGGGTCCACGACGACATGGGCTCCCATCTTCTTGGCAACCCCTCGTCGAGTGGGGGAGAAGTCAGCGACGACGATGGGCTCGATACCCGAGGCTGCCAGCGAGGCGGTGACCGCCAGACCAACCGGTCCGGCCCCGATGACCACTGCCCCCCACCCTTGTTCGATGCCCGACTCGTTGACCGCGTGCAAACCGACCGCCATAGGTTCGGTCAGGGCGGCCAGTGCAGGATCGAGCCCGTTGGGTACTGGGATCAGCCCGTGGGGATCGAGGAGCATCTGCTCGGCATAGCCCCCCGGGTAGGTGTTGTCGTAGCCCGGAATAGCACGGCGCCCGCCGGGCAGCATGAGGAACGGCATGGCGGCGTAGGCGCCGCCCTCGACGACCGAGGTCACGCCGTCGCCGAGGCCGATGACCCGCACCGACAGCTCGTGGCCCATGACCAGATCACGGTCGGGGTCGAAGTTGAAGGTGCTGTAGCCCGCCGCCTTCGACGTTGCCACCAGTTCGTGGCCGCCCTCGACGGTGTGGAGATCGGAGCCGCAAATCCCGCACGCGATGGGCTGGACCAACACCTGCCCGGCCGCAGGGGACAGGTCGGGGACCTCGTCGACGACCATGGACCTGTTTCGGAGGATGGCGGCTCGCATCGCCAGACCCTACGCGAACCGAACGCCGAACCCAAGCGGGGGCCGCACAACGAGACCGCTCCCTCCTGTGGCCCTAGTGTTCGGAGCGTGACCGAATCGACACCGCACCGGCCCTTTGCCTCACCGGGCCGAAACGCCCCGTTGGAGACCCTGCTCGACGGACTTTCCTTCGGAGAAGGCCCGCGGTGGCACCAAGGGCGACTGTGGTTCAGCGACTTCTACCGCCACGAGGTCGTGGCCGTCGACCTCGACGGGAATCGCGAGCGCATCGTCGAGGTCCCACAGCAGCCATCGGGACTTGGGTGGTTGCCCGACGGGGATCTCTTGGTCGTGTCGATGCTCGACCGCAAGCTGCTCCGCTTCGATGGCTCGACGCTCTCCGAGCACGGCGACCTCGGCAACTTTGCGACGGGGCCGTGCAACGACATGGTCGTCGACGCCGAGGGTCGGGCGTACGTCGGGAACTTCGGCTTCGATCGTCATCGGGGCGAGCAGCCCCGGGATGCCATGCTCACCCTGGTGGACGCCGACGGCCGGGTGTCCGTAGCCGCCGACGGGCTTGCCTTCCCCAACGGAACGGTCATCACCCCGGATGGTTCGACCCTGATCGTGGGGGAGACGCTGGCCAACCGACTCACCGCCTTCGACCGCGACTCGGCCACGGGTCGCCTCTCGAACCGACGGGTGTGGGCCGACCTGTCGGGCGACGCAACGACCACAGGGCCGCACTACCCCGACGGGATCTGCCTGGACGCCGAGGGGGCGATCTGGGTGACCGACCCGCGGGGCGACGCCGTACTGAGGGTCCACGAGGGAGGAGCCATTTCCGACTGGGTGCCGACCGGGGAGGGCCGCTTCAGCTTCGCCGCCATGCTCGGCGGAGTCGACGGACGCACCCTCTTCGTCGTCACCAACACTGGGTCCGGGCCGGACAACGTGACCAGGTCCGACGGGCGCATCGAGATCACGACCGTCGAAGTTCCCGGGGCTGGTCGGCCGTGACGACGCCGACATCGAGCTTCGTCCCGGGCGATGAGGGGGCAGCGCTGCTCTCCGGCAAGGTGGCCATCGTGTCGGGCGGTGGCAGTCAGATCGACGAGGGCATCGGCAACGGCAAAGCGACCGCGATCCTCTTGGCGCGGGAGGGCGCCCGGGTCCTCGTAGTCGATCGGCGGCTCGCGGCGGCCGAGGCAACGGTTGCCGCCATCACCGCCGACGGCGGAGAGGCCGTGGCCCATGAGGCCGACGTCACCGATGAAGCGGCGTGTGAGGCCATGGTCCAGGTCGCCCTCGACCGGTGGGGTGGCGTTTCTGTACTGGTCAACAACGTGGGCATCGGATCGAGCGGAACGGTCGTCGACGAGACGGTCGACCAGTGGGACCGAGTCATGGCCGTCAACGTCCGTTCGATGATGCTGACGTCCAAGTTCTCCATTCCTGCCATTGCCGCGGCCGAGGGACCCGACGATCGGGGAGGAGCGATCGTGAACATTTCGTCGGTCTCGACGCTCCGGCCCCGAGGTCTCACGGCCTATTCGACCTCCAAGGGCGCCGTGATCGCCTTGACGAAAGCGATGGCCGTCGATCACGCGGCGCAGGGTATTCGGGTGAATTGTGTGGCGCCCGGTCCGATCTACACCCCCATGGTCTACAAAGGCGGGATGTCCGACGCCGCCCGGGCTCAGCGGGCGAACGCCAGCCTGCTCCAGATCGAGGGGTCCCCGTGGGACGTCGGGAACGCCGTGGTGTTCCTGGCTTCCCACCGAGCCCGCTACCTCACCGGGCAGACGTTGGTGGTCGACGGGGGCGTGACCCTCCGGGGTCCCTCCCGGGACCCCGGCAACGAAGGTCAGTAGCTCCGGGGCAGGCCCAGCACCTTGGTGCTGACGAAGTTCAGCACCATCTCCTGGGAAACGGGGGCGATCTTCATCAGTCGTGCCTCCCGCCAGTAACGCTCGACGTCGTACTCCTTCGCGTACCCGAACCCGCCGTGGGTCTGCATGGCCCGGTCGGTGCAGTCGAAGGCGGCTTCGGCGGCCAGGTACTTCGCGAGGTTGGCCTCTTCGCCGCACGGGAGGTCGTTGTCGTAACGCCACGAAGCGACCCGAACCATCATCTCGGCCGCCCGGAGCTAGGCATGGCTGTCGGCGAGAGGAAACGCGAGACCTTGGTTCTGTCCGATGCGGCGACCGAAGATCTCCCGATTGTTGGCGTAGGCAACGGCTTTGCGGAGCGCCGCCTTGCCGATGCCCAGTGCTTCGCTGGCGATGAGAATGCGCTCGGGGTTGAGGCCGTCGAGGATGTATCGGAAGCCCTCGCCCTCGTCGCCGACCCGCATCGATACCGGCACCCGAAGTCCGTCGTACCGAACCTCGCAGGACACGACCGCGTTGCGGCCCAGCTTTGGAATGGGGGTGATGTCGACGGCGGGATCCTTGAGGTCGACCAACAGGAGCGTCATGCCCTGGGTCGGACCGTCACACAACTCCTTGGGCGTCGTGCGCACCAAGAGCAGGCAGTAATCGCAGTAGGGCGCTTTCGTGGTCCACACCTTGGCCCCGGTGACGACGTACTCGTCGCCGTCGCGGACTGCCCGGGTCTTGATCGACGTGGTGTCGGTGCCGGCGTCGGGCTCGGTCACCCCGAAAGCGGTGTGCAGCCGACCGGCGGCCACGCCGGGCAGGATCAAGTTGACCAACTCGGGCGACCCGTACTTGCGAACCGGTTCCATGCCGAACATCGACAGGTGGATGGAGGAGCAGCCGTTCATCGCAGCCCCGCTGCCCGCGACCTCTTCCAGCACGATCGAGGCTTCGGTGATGCCTTGTCCACCACCGCCGAACTCTTCGGGGATAGCAATGCCGACCCAGCCGCCGGCAGCCATGTCGTCGTAGAAGTCCCACGGGAACTCGTGGTCCTCGTCCTTCTGACGCCAGTAGAGGTCGGGGTACTTCGAGCAAACCCGCTGGACTCCTTCGCGGATCGCTTCGTGATCAGGGTTCGGCGTGAAGTCCATGCTCAGCCTCCGTGGTTCGCGGCAGAGCTGGGGTCGGTCGGGCGGCGTGCGAGGTTATCGGCGTCGGTATCCATGGCCAGAGCGTAGATCGGCCAGCCGAGAAGTGTGGAGTCGAACAACCCGAGGAACGCGGAACTCGATGGCCCAGGCCGACGTCGCCCCCTGCCGTAGCGCGACGCGCAGGTACTGGCGCGGCGTCGATTCGCCCGGTCGGCTGGCGTGGGAGTTGTCGAATACGGTGACGAGCGCCATTGCTGCCGTCCCTGCCTGACGATGGGGATGCCTTCCCCCTTATCGACACAGATACCACTTCGCGTGCGAAGTCGATCACATTAGGTGACTCTGCTCACCGGACCCCGACTGCAGTGCGACCGCCCAGTCGGACTGCTGCTCTCAGGGAACCGTGGTTGTGCGGACGATGAACTCGGGAGAGTTGCTGACCAGGAACACGAAAGAGCCTCGAGACAGTCCGCTGCTGAGCCGACTCTGCCAGTAGGCGAACCCCGCCGCATCGGGAGCGCGGCCGAGCACGTTGCGATAAACCGAGTCGATCAGCGGGCCGTCGGCTGCGTTGGTGACAAAGCGTGCGGTGAACTCGTCGGATGCAGCGATGGCGTCAGCCACCCAACGCAGGCTGTGCGCAGCCGACCAGAACGCCAGTCCGTCGGGATCGGGGACGCGCCCAAGTCCCGCAAGGTAGAGACGGCAAACCATCCCCTGGCGAGACGTCTGCGATGCCGAGGTGCCGGTACGTCCGACGGCCTCGGGTGAGTGGATCAGGAGGTGCGCAAGTTGTTCCGGTCGGGTCAGCGGCCCTTCCAGTTGGGGGTGCGCTTCTCGGCGAAGGCCACCGGCCCCTCGACGAAGTCCTCGCTGACCGACATTGCCTTGACGGCGTCGTACTTGCCTTCGTGGGCCTCGCGTACCCCGGCCACGTTCATGCCCTGCATCGCGGCCTCCTTGGTGGCGCGGATGGACATCGGCGAGCATTCGAGAATCATCGCGGCCCAGGCTCGTGCCCGATCTTGGAGTTCGGCCTGGGTGACGACCTCGTTGACGAATCCGAGTTCGAGGCCTTCGGCCGCGGGGACGTGGCGGCCCGTGAGCATCATGCCCATGGCCCGCTTCATTCCGATCTGACGGGGAAGACGATGCACGCCGCCGGCCAAGGCGGCCAGGCCGACCTTGGGTTCGGGCAGGGCGAAGCGGGCGTTGTCCGACGCAATGATCAGGTCACACGCGAGGGCGATCTCGAAGCCCCCGCCCATCGCAACGCCGTTGACCGCGGCGATGACCGGCTTGTTGAGATCCCAGCGGGCAGTGATGCCCCCGAACCCGCTGGAGGGCTGCCCGGATCGGTCGCCGCCGCCCGCCTGGTACTTGAGATCGTTGCCGGCCGAGAATGCTCGCTCACCCGCGCCGGTGATGATGGCGACCCAGAGAGCGGGGTCGTTCTGGAACTCGTCGAACAGGTCGGACAGTTCACTGTTGGCTGCCGGATGCAGCGAGTTCATCACCTCCGGTCGGTTGATGGTGATGTGGAAGAGATTGCCGTCACGTTCTGCAAAGGAAAATTGGCCCATGAGCGGACCCTAGTGGGGTTGACGGCGAGGTGCCGAGTCGAGTTCAGCGACCGGTCCAGCGAGGGGGTCGCCGCTCGAAGAAGGCGGCGACGCCTTCCTTCGAGTCCTCGGATTCGCCGATGACACGGCGAGCGTCTCGCGTGATGGCCCAGCCCTCCTCGTCGGTGGCCGACACCAGTTGGTCCACCACCCGCAGCGACTGCTGGACCGATACCGGCGAGTTGGCCGAGATCAGCGTGGCCCATCGACGGGCGCCCTCGAGCGCTGCGCCCGGTACGGTGATCTCGTTGACCAGGCCGAGCCGGTGCGCGTCCTCGGGCAGGAGGTCGGAGCCACTGAGCAGCAGCTGCTTGGCCACATTGAGCGGCAGGACCCGGTGGGCACGGAAGAGGGCCCCGCTGGTGGCCACCAGACCTCGCTTCACCTCGGGCAGACCGAAGCGCGCGTCGGACGCCGCGACGACCATGTCGCAGGCCATGACGACCTCGAAGCCGCCTCCGTAGGCAAATCCTTCGACCGCTGCGATCAGCGGTTTGCGTCGGGTCCGGCCGACGACGCCATACACCCCGCCACGCTCAGTGGGTGGCCCCGACGTGGCGGCCATGTCGGTGCCGGCGCAGAAGAACTGGGTGCCACCGGTGATGATCCCCACCCAGAGATCAGGGTCGTCATCGAGGCGGTTGAGCGCGGCGTCGAGCGCGAGGGTCATTTCACCGTCGATGGCGTTGCGTTTGTCGGTGCGCGTCATGGTGATGGTCATCACGTGATCGCGGACCTCGACGGTCGCTCGTTGGGATGTGGGCAGCGGGTCACTCATGACAACTCCTGGGGGGGATCGAATGGCGTCGGGTCGGCGAAGCGGTGGAGCACGTTGGCGGTCATTCTCGCGGTGTCGTTGTCGTAACCGTTGCGAGCCAGCGCACCGAACCACGAGATCGAGCCGACCGAGAATACCGCCCCTCCGTCCGGGGTCTCGAAGAAGACGATGTCGGACCGTACGAAAGGATCCGGGGTCGGGTAGACGACGGAGCCTTCGAACTCCTCCTTGGTCCGGACCATGTCCGGGCCGAACTCGGTGGCGCTGGCGAGCACGACG
>JAQCHM010000160.1 GCA_027730885.1 Actinomycetota bacterium
CATGTGTCCGATCAGTCGGGTCAGCGTGAGCGAAGAGGGCGGATGGCGAAACCGAAGTTGCTCGTCCGACAGACCCGATGCGCGGTCGACCAGCGAGGCGCGGTAGTAGTCGAGAAAGGCCACGAGCGTCGTGCGTTCGTCGGCGCGCAGGGGGAGCGCAGGGAGCACCTGATGTTGCATTGCTCGACCCTACGCCGTGGTGTCGTCGGGTTCGGCCGAGTTTCGGGCGTGACCAAGGGCCTCGACGAGCTGGTCCACCGATGGGCGATCATCTGGTGATCGGGGTCGGCGAGGAGTGGGAAGGGCAGCTCGAGGTGGTCGCGATGAGCGGTCAGCCGCTCCTGGTTGACGAAGGCCACCGCGGCGAGGTGAGCGTCGCCGAATCGGTCGAGTTGGTCGCGCACGGCGACCAGGTGCTCTTGGCAGGGCAGTCACATCAGGTGACGGTGGAAGATCAGCAGGACATGATGGCCCCGGTGATCGGAGAGCGTCCACGGCCGGCGTTCGTCGTCGAGGGCAGTGAAATCGTGGACAGGTTCACCCTCATGCATGGTGACAAGGGTAAACCGCTTGCCTTGGTCAGGCGGTTCGGCGTCGCGTCGCCGAGAGCACCCCGTAGTTCGCGACGCAGAACGGCACGACGTAGGTCGAGAGCCCTTTGATCCACGTTCCGGTCGTCGCCTTGCCCGACAGGACGACGTCGAGTTGGTTGATGGCGAAGAGAACCGATCCCACGACGAGCGCAACCGGGATCGTGCGCATCAGGTTGCTTCGATTGAACACGACTCGCGGAATGTCGCGAGTCGTGCCCCACGAGAGCGGATGCGACGCCGGGTCGAGGGGCGTCGTGGGCGCGGATAGCCTTGTCACGGCGTCTTCAACCGTTGCGCCCCCTCCTTCATTCCGAAAGTGGTGGACGGCCGGTGAGCGTGACCGAGATTCTGCAAGCGGTCTCCGTGATCGCCTTCGTGATCCTGGTGTTGGCCCTCGCGGTCAACGCTGTAGTCGGAAGCAAATGCCCCGGATGCGCGAGCTGAAGAAGTCACCGAGGTCCAGGTTCGCAGCGGCCGAGAGTTCGGTGTGAGCACGCTCGATCTCGTTGCGGCGTACAGGTCGATGTCTTGGGTGTGGCGTGCTCGCTGGGGAACGCGGACGAGCAGGCCGGTTCCGCCCTTGAGTACCCAGGTTGATTCTGGGTTGAGGAAGAGGTGGGTCAGGAACCGGTCGTATGCGAAGTGCCGTGCCGAGACCGAGGAGGACGGCGGCTGTTTGGTTGGAGACCCAGATGGTCGGGTTCTGGGTGGGCTCCCGGGGCCGTCGCTTCGGGTCGAGTCGCAGCCATGTGGTGCGCAGATCAGGCATGCTGCCTATGCCTCGGTCCATGCCGTACCCAGGGACACCTGCGGCGGCGAAACGCGACAGGCGACTCGCTTCCGCCGAGCCTTCGATGAACTGACTCGACGTCGAAGGGTCGACTCAGCCGGACTTGGATTACAGTCTCGTAATTCCAAGTGTCACGCTCGAGACTTGGAATTATGGCCGTACAATCCAGGTCATGTCGCCGTTGCAGGACTCGCCGATCGGCTCGGTAATGGCCGTCTCTGGCCACGATGCTCGCTTCGGTGAGGATTATGACGCCGAAGCATTCATCCCGGCTGATCTTCCTGCCCAAGTCGATCTTCCGAACTCGGTCTGGATGACCGTGAGCGAGGCGATGACAGAGCTTGGTCGCCTCGATGCGGCAGCCAGCCTGATTCCCAACCCGCAACTCGTGACGCGCATCGCGACGCGGCGTGAGGCGATCGGAACCTCTGCTCTCGAGGGGACCTACGCCGAGCTCACTGAGCTGTTCGCCGCGGAGCTCCTCCCCTTCCATGAGCAGGAGTCGGAGGTCGCGCCGAACGTGCGGGAGGTAATGAACTACGCCCGCGCCGCTGACAGCGCGTACAGCTGGATCGCCGACCGACCCATCACGCTTGGTTTGCTCGGCTCGTTGCAGGCCGAGATCATCCGCGGAACCGATAGCGACGGGCCGGAAGCGGGCGCGATTCGGCGGAGCCAAGTGTTCATCGGCGCCAAGAACCGGCGGGTCAGCGAAGCGCGCTTCATTCCTCCGCCGCCCGGCGACCAGCTCCGGGCTATGTGCGAACGCTGGGTCCACTGGTTGACGGCGCCGCAGCCAACTGAGCAGATCCAGCTCATTTCCCGTGTCGCCATGGCCCACTACCAGTTCGAGGCTCTACATCCGTTCACCGACGGCAACGGTCGGGTCGGGCGCCTTGTCGTCATCCTGCAGTTGATGCGCGAGGGCGCACTGCGGTCGCCGGTGCTCTCGGTCTCGTCGTGGCTCAAGGGTCGCGCTGATGAGTACCGCGATCATCTGCTGGCGGTGAGCACGACCGGGGACTGGGCGCCTTGGGTTGAGTTCTTCGCGCGGGCTGTCGGCGCCGAGGCGAGCTCCGGCCACGACCGGATCATGCGCCTGCTCGCACTGCGCGAGGAACTGGGCGACACCGTCCGCTCCGCCCTGCCCCGAGCCCGACTCGCAGTCGAGATCACCGACGACCTCATCGCGTTCCCGATCCTCTCGGTCTCCGACGCGCAGCGGCGCTATGGCCGGTCGAATCAGGCCAACCGCAACGCGATCGGCTCGCTTGTCGAGCTCGGGATCCTCGAGCCCTACGGGAAGGCGCGGTACGACCGCCTGTACTGGAACCGCCGGGTCTTCCAGATCATCGATAGTTGACCTCTCGGGGTCAATCGTCGGGCCGATCGATGCCATAGGAGCAGGTGGGTCCTCCGATCAGCGGCGGAAGAGCCGGCGGCGTAACGACCGTGCTCGACCCTTCTTCCGAAGGTTCGGAAGCGGGCCGGCGCCATGACTATCCATCCCTTGTCCGCTGACCAGCGCGGTGCGTGCGCTCGGAACTTGAAGAGGAATAGATCGGCGGGGTGCCCGGCATCGTCGAGAGTCGCCTGACCGAGGAGCTCGATGTCATCAGGCGGACGGCCCAGCACGGTCGGGTGCGTGAGCCAGCGCACCATGTCGGATCCAGACATCTCATGTTGTGTGCCGATTGGCGGACGGACCGCCCACAGCGGGATCCACGGGTCGGGGTGCCCGGCGGCCGTCCGGAGTACTTCGAGTTGAGCGTCTGCGCCGTCCAGGTGCCCGAGCAGACCTGGGCTTTTACGTGGAGCGGGTGACGGGAATCGAACCCGCGTATTCAGCTTGGGAAGCTGATGTTCTACCATTGAACTACACCCGCTGGCCGCTGCAGAGTAGCGGGTGCAGTCGTCGTCCGGCGACTCGCTCAGGCCCTCCGGCTACGTTTGACCTCGTACATGGCGGCATCGGCCGATTCAAGGAGCGGTTCGACCGAGTGCCATTCGTCGGCGCAGGCGATTCCGATGCTCATGCCGACCGACACGAAGTTGCCCATTGGCAGGAAGGGTTCGTTGATCGCATCCTGTATGCGGTCGGCAACGATCTGCGCCCCGGCCGCGTCGCAATCGTGGAGGATCACGACGAACTCGTCTCCACCCAGCCGCGCGAGCAGGTCGCCGCTGTGAACGCACCGCTGGAGGCGGGACGCGACGTCCTGCAGGATCAGGTCTCCGGTTGCGTGCCCGAGCACGTCGTTGACCGCCTTGAAGCCATCGAGGTCGCAGAAGAGAACGGCAAGGGGGACCGGCTCGACGGACCGGGTGTAGACATGGACGCGGTTCATGAGTGCGGCCCGATTGAGCAGGCCGGTGAGTGGGTCGAGCTCTGCCATCCGCCTCAGCGCGGCCTCGGTGTCGCGTAGCGTCGTGACATCGACACCGCTGATGAGCAGCCCGTTGATCACCTCGTCCTGGCGAAGGTCGCTGATGGTAAGCGAAAGCCGTGTGCGCCCACCGCCGATGGTCGTGAAGTCGGCCTCCAGCAACGCTTGGCCATCGACCGGGTCCAGCTTCATCAGGCAGTTCCGGACGGCCTCCCGGTCGCTCGGTGCCAGCAGCGACACCAGTTCCCGGCCCTGAACGGCCAGCAGGTCGTGTCCGAGCAGCCTCGTGAGTTCGCTGCTCGCACTCCGGATCCGGAAGGCGTCGTCCAGGAGGACCAAAACGGCACTCGAATGGTGGACCAACGCTCGAAGCAGCAACGGGTCCCCCCCATCTATGGCGACCCGGTGACGGTCGGCGACGTTTCGGGCGATGATGATCAGACGCGGTTGCCCGGCGAGGTCGAGTGCCCTGCCGCGAAGTTCGACCGGAATCCACGTGCCGTCACCGTGTCGTACCCGCGCGGAGAGTAACAGACCCGATTCGTCCCCCGGGCGTTGGGAGATGGTCTGAAACGCGGTCAGTGCCAGGCCGAGATCGTCGGGATGGATCGCCTCGAGAACGTTGTTCCCCTGCCAGTCCCCCAGCCGGTGACCAAGCTGGTCCTCCGTGGCAGGGTTGGCCCACTCGATGATGCCGTGTCGATCGACAAGGAGGACCGGATCGGGAAGCCCGCCAAGGATCTTGGATGGTTCGCCGAGCATCACGCCCCAGGTTCGGTCATCGGAGGGGCGTTGTGAGCAGTCGGTGCGACCATCTCGCGGCTCAGTGTTTGGCGAGTGCTACCACCAGCGCCTCTTCAGCCGATGAGTGCTCTGTGACCGCCAGCCGATTCGGATGCATCACTCTCGGACTCATCGTGTGCGGCTCCGCACTGACCGGCTGCTCGAGCAGCGACGGCGGTGAGGCATCGGCTGCCACTCGAGTTGTTGCTGCCACCACCACCACGACCGAACCCCCGTCGAGTTCGTTCGATGGCTTCGTCTCGGTGACCGAGAAATCCTCGGCCTTCGAAGACTGGGAACGGGCATCGACCTTCGACCCGGCCGAAACGCTCGCTGTCGACGCTCCGGTCGGTGGTCCGGCGACCACGATTCCGGCCGGCGCGGGGCCGCACCCGATCGGCTACACCGGCTTCCTGGGCAACCTCAGGCTCGACGAAGTCGTGGCCCCGCCGGCGGGGCCTGAACCGGTGACCGCACCGGCAACCGCACCCCTCACCGGCTTACCTGGAACCGTGCCCGTCCGCCCGGCAGTGATCGCCAAGATCGACAACAGCCCGGGGGCTCGTCCCCAACGCGGTTTGAACGCCGCGGACATCGTCTTCGAGGAGCAGGTCGAGGGAGGTGTGACCCGGTTCGCCGCTGTCTTCCACTTGCAAATGGCGGTAGTCGGTCCGATTCGGTCGACTCGGACTACCGACATCTCGTTCATCAACGCCTTTGGTGGGCCGGCGCTGCTGTATCCGGGCGCCAACAGGATCGTCCACGCGATTGTCATGCGGCAGGAGACCATCCAGAACTACTCTGCAGCCCGCTCATCGGGCTACTGGCGTGATTCGTCGCGACGCGTGCCGCACAACTTGTTCACCGACTCCGCCAGCTTCGTGCATCGCTGCAGCAGCCCACCGGCCCAGTTCACCTACCGGCAGCCGAGAACCAGTCTGCAGACGATGCTGACGACGACCACCACCGGATCGACCTCGAGTCAGTCGACCACGACGACCTCAGGGAGTTCCTCGACGTCGACAACGCTGGCAACGACGACGGAGCCCACTCCGCAACCGACCTCTCCCTCGACGACGGCTACCCCGACGACGATTCCCACGACCATCACGCGACCGCCGACGCTGAGCCAGCCCGCGAATGTGTTGTCGGCGACGCTCGGTCAGACCAGGGTGCGCTGGGACTGGAACGGCTTGAGTTGGATGCGGACGCAGAACGGCACCGTGCACAAGACCGACGGCGGCGCGCAGGTGAGCGCAGCCAATGTCGTCGTCGCCGCCGTCGCCGAGGCCGCGACAGGTATGACCGATTCGGTCGGAACGCCTGTGCCGGAGTTCGTGTTCGTCGGGACCGGCCCCGTCAGCGTGTTCAGCGAAGGGCGCCGGATCGATGGCATCTGGACTCGTTCGACCCTGCCGAGCGCCGTCGTTCTGACCGACGCGTTCGGAACCGTCATCGAGCTCTCCCCGGGGCGGACATGGGTCGAGCTGGTGGTCGCCGGCACCTACCAGTCCTCGTGACTGTTAGCCTCGGTCCGTGATTCTCTCGGACCGCACCATCAAGGAAGAGATCGCCGCAGGGCGCATCATCATCGAGCCCTACGAGGACGCGGCGGTCCAGCCCAGTTCGGTCGATCTCCGGCTCGACAAGTACTTCCGGGTGTTCCGCAATCACACCCTGAGCCATATCGACGTAAAGCAGAACCTCGAGGAACTCACCGAGCTGGTCGAGGCCGCCGACGAAGACCCCTTCATCCTCCACCCGGGCGAGTTCGTCCTCGGTTCCACCGCAGAACGGGTGGCGATTCCAGCCGACCTGGTGGGTCGCATCGAAGGCAAGTCGTCCTTGGGTCGACTCGGTCTGCTCATCCACACCACCGCCGGCTTCGTAGATGCCGGTTGGGACGGTCAACTCACGCTCGAGTTCTCCAATGTGGCAAGCCTCCCCATCACGCTGTATCCGGGAATGAAGATCGGTCAGATCAGCTTCATCCGGATGACCACCGAAGCGGACAAGCCGTACGGCACCTCGGAGCTCGGGTCGAAGTACCAGGGGCAGAGGGGTCCTCGACCCAGTCGGTACTGGGAGAACTTCGATCGTCGCTGAACCGACCTTCGACCGAGCGAGCGTCTTCGAGCGCCTCGTCCTCGACGACGGGTCGTGGGTCGATGTCGGACGGGCGTGGATCACCCAACCCGACGCGATCTACGATCGACTCCTGCACGACGTGGAGTGGCGGACCAGCCGACTCTTCCGATACGACCATTTCGTCGAGGAACGGCGACTGGGATCAGGCTGGAAGCCGGGGCGGCCGGCGCCTCACCCTTTGTTGGCCCAGGTCCATCGTCACCTGCGACATCGTTACAACGCCGCCTTCCAAGGTTTCTCGATGATCCAGTATCGCGACGGCAACGACGGCCAGGCATTCCACCGGGACACCGACATGCGCTGGCTCGACGACACCGTCATCGCGATCGTGACCTTCGGCGCCGAGCGGCCGTGGTTGCTCCGCCCCACGACGGCCCGCCACACCGATGCCCCCGGCAAGGGAGTGAAACATGATCTGTCGCCCGCCTCGGGCGACATCCTCGTCATGGGCGGTCGGTGCCAGCGCGACTGGGAACACTCGGTGCCCTACCTGCCCGAGCGCGTCCTGGAGCCGCGCGTTTCGTTGCAGTGGCGGTTCGCCCGACGGACGGGCGAACCGTTCAGAGGTCAGGGCTACAGCGCACCCTTGTACTACGGACGCTGAGCCACTCGATCAGTCGATGCTTTGGTCGGCACCCATGGCTGCCCGACGGGAGGCAAGCGCCGCTGCGCTCGCTGCCTCGCCGTTCTCGATGGCTTCGAGCACATGCATTGCGATGTCGGCGACCTTCATCTGGTCGTCCTCGACCCCGTGGCTCTACACGCCGTCGTCCATCATCACGTA